>NZ_CAJMXG010000103.1:0-10030 GCF_905219725.1 Oscillibacter sp. CU971 | reverse complement strand
GGCGGAAGGCGGGAGATTGAATTTTGCCGGACTTTCTGTTATAATAGAGAAAACCAACGGAAAGGAGCTTCCGCCATGACCTTCCGCAAGCCTTGGGCCTCGCCTCTCTTCCCCGTCTCCCGGCGGGACTTCCTCATCACCGCCGTCATCCTCCTCTGCGCGGTTGGGCTGTGCTTCATTCTCTGGCTGGCGGGCAGCATCGACGGCTTCGCCGCCCCGGTTTTCGTGCTGGCGGTGCTGCTGATCTCCCGGCTTACCAGGGGCTACCTCTACGGGTCCATTTCCGTGATCCTGGGGGTTATCTTCGTCAACTTCATCTTCACCTACCCCTACTGGGCCTTTGACTTTCACAACCCCGGCTATCCCCTCACCTTCTTCACCCTGCTGATGATCTCCCTCATCACCAGCACCCTCACCGCCCAGGCCAAGCGGCAGGCCCAGCTCCTGGCGGAGAACGAGCGGGAGAAGATGCGGGCCAACCTCCTCCGCTCCGTCTCCCACGACATCCGCACCCCCCTGACCTCCATAGTGGGGTCTACCTCCGCCGTGCTGGAAAACCCCGGCCTCTCGGAGCGGGAACAGCGGGAACTGCTGGAAAACGCCCGGGAGGAGGCCCAGTGGCTGATCCGGGTGGTGGAAAACCTCCTCTCCATCACCCGCATGGGGGACGCCCAGGCCCGCATCGCCAAGGAGCCGGAGCCCGCCGAGGAGGTGCTGGGGACCGCGGCCCAGAAGTTCCGCCGCCGCTTCCCCCAGGTCAGCGTCACCGTCTCCGCACCGGAGGAGCTGCTGATGGTCCCCATGGACCCCATCCTCATCGAGCAGGTGCTGGCCAACCTCCTGGAAAACGCCGCCGTCCACGGCAGGGCCGCCAACATCGCCCTGCTGCTGGAGGCGGAGGAGGACTTCGCGAAAATCACCGTCCGGGACGACGGCCGGGGCATCTCGCGGGATGAGCTGGACCACCTGTTTGACGGCCGTCTCAAGTCCCGCCGCCCGGCGGACGGGGACGGGAAGCGCAACATGGGCTTAGGCCTCTCCGTCTGCCGGGCCATCGTCCTGGCCCACGGGGGGAGCATCACGGCCCGNAATCTNCTCNGGGGGGCGGANCTTNCCTTCCGCCTGCCCACCGCCGTTCAGGCCCTGCAGGAGGTATCCACATGAATATACGGGAAAAGATANTNGTCGTCGAGGACGAGAAGGGCATCGCCCAGTTCATCGCCGCCGTGCTGGACGGTCAGGGCTATGAGACCATCCAGGCCCGCACCGGGGCGGAGGGGCTTTCCATGATCTCCTCCCACTGCCCGGATCTGGTAATTTTGGATTTGGGCCTGCCCGACATGGACGGGCTGGACATCCTCCGGCAGCTGCGGAGCTGGTCCAGCCTGCCGGTGGTGGTGGTCTCCGCCCGCTCTCACGAGCGGGACAAGGTAACGGCACTGGACCAGGGGGCCGACGACTATCTGACCAAGCCCTTCGGCACCGCCGAGCTGCTGGCCCGGGTCCGCACGGCCATCCGCCACACCCGCACCGCCAGCGGCAACGACGAAATCGCCCAGAAGGGCACCTATNCCGTGGGGGAGCTGGTCATCGACTACAACAAGCACCAGGTGCTGGTCCGGGGGGAAANCGTGAAGCTGACCCTCAGCGAGTTTCGCATCGTGGCATTGCTTGGCAAGCACGCCGGGAAGGTGCTGACCTACGATGCCATCATCAAGGAGCTCTGGGGCCCCCGGGCGGGAAGCGGCAACCAGATCCTCCGGGTCAACATGGCCAACATCCGCCGCAAGATTGAGCGCAACCCCGCCGAGCCGGAGTACCTTTTCACCNAGGTAGGCGTGGGCTACCGCCTGGCGGAGGGCGAGTGACGGTCCGGCGATTTGTAAAATTTTCCTAAAAAATTTAGCAAATTTTTCCATTAGCCCGCAAACCCTTGCCGCGCCTGGCGTTGGGGGAATCCGGCCTCCGCCGGGCCGGAATTTTTTTCAAGAATGTAGCAAAAAACACTTGCGCCCCTATATCTTGTGTGTTATGCTTGGCCTACTGCCAAAGTATTGTGGTAATCGCGGGCGCGATTACTACTGCGTGTATAATTACTGCTAGGGGGATACAAATGAAAGTTATCAAAAGAAACGGCACCGAGGTCTCGTTCGACATCACCAAGATTTTATCGGCCATCACCCGTGCCAACGAGAGCATCGACCCGGAAAAGCGCATGACCGCCACCCAGGTCCGGCGCATCGCGGAATCCGTGGAGCTGGCGTGTCAGGAGCTGGGCCGTTCCCCCTCTGTGGAAGAGATTCAGGATCTGGTGGAATACCAGATTATGGCCCACGGGGCCTTCGAGGTGGCGAAGAACTACGTCACCTACCGCTATACCCGCTCCCTGGTCCGCCGGAGCAACACCACGGACGACCGCATCCTCAGCCTCATTGAATGCTGCAACGAGGAGGCCAAGCAGGAAAACTCCAACAAGAACCCGGTGGTAAACTCCACCCAGCGGGACTACATGGCCGGCGAGGTCTCCCGGGACCTCAGCGAGCGGCTGCTGCTGCCCAAGGAGATTGTGGAGNCCCATCAGGAGGGCATCATCCACTTCCACGACTCCGACTATTTCGCCCAGCACATGCACAACTGCGACCTGGTGAACCTGGAGGACATGCTGCAAAACGGCACCGTCATCACCGGGACCCTCATTGAGCGGCCCCACAGCTTCGCCACCGCCTGCAACATCGCCACTCAGATTGTGGCCCAGGTGGCCTCCAACCANTACGGCGGCCAGTCCATCTCCNTGGCCCACCTGGCNCCCTTTGTGGACGTGAGCCGGAAGAAGCTCCGGGTTATCGTGGAACGGGAGCTGAAGGAAATCGGCGTCATCCTGGACGAGGACAGCCTCTCCAAGCTGGTGGAGACCCGCCTCCGGGAGGAGGTCCGGGGCGGCGTCCAGACCATCCAGTACCAGGTGCTGACCCTCTTGACCACCAACGGACAGGCCCCCTTTGTCACGGTCTTCATGTATCTCGGCGAGGCCAAGAACGAGCAGGAGCGCAAGGACCTGGCCCTCATTATTGAGGAGACTCTGGAGCAGCGCTATGAGGGCGTGAAAAACGAGGACGGCGTGTGGATCACCCCGGCCTTGCNCAANCTCATCTACGTGCTGGAGGAGGACAACATCCGCGAGGACGCCCCCTACTGGTACCTCACGAAGCTGGCGGCCAAATGCACCGCCAAGCGGATGGTCCCGGACTATATCTCCGAGAAGAAGATGCTGGAGCTGAAGGTGGACAAAAACGGCGAGGGACACTGCTACACCTGCATGGGCTGCCGCAGCTTCCTGACGCCCTACGTGGACCCGGAGACCGGGAAGCCCAAGTACTACGGGCGGTTCAACCAGGGCGTGGTGACCATCAACCTCCCCGACGTGGCCCTGAGCTCCGGCGGGAACATTGAAAAATTCTGGGAGATTTTTGAGGAGCGGCTGGAGCTGTGCCACCAGGCCCTGCTGTGCCGCCACGAGCGCTTGAAGGGCACGCCCTCCGACGTGGCCCCCATTTTGTGGCAGTACGGCGCCTGCGCCCGGCTCAAGAAGGGCGAGCCCATCGACAAGCTGCTCTACGGCGGCTACTCCACCATCTCCCTGGGCTACGCCGGGCTTTACGAATGCGTGAAGTACATGACCGGCAAGAGCCACACGGACCCCTCCGCCACCCCCTTCGCCCTGGAGATCATGGAAACCATGAACGCCGCCTGCCGGAAGTGGAAGGCGGAGCACAACATCGATTTCAGCCTCTACGGCACCCCCCTGGAGTCCACTACCTATAAATTCGCCAAGTGCCTCCAGCGCCGCTTCGGCATTGTGGAGGGCATCAACGACAAGGGCTATATTACAAACTCCTACCACGTCCATGTGACGGAGCAAATCAACGCCTTTGACAAGCTGAAATTCGAGGCCCAGTTCCAGCACCTCTCCCCCGGCGGGGCCATCAGCTACGTGGAGGTGCCGGACATGCAGAACAATCTGGAGGCGGTGCTCCAGGTGATGAAATTCATCTACGACAACATCATCTACGCCGAGCTGAACACCAAAAGCGACTACTGCCAGGTCTGCGGCTGGGACGGGGAAATCCAGATTGAGGAAGAGCACGGCAAGCTGGTCTGGAAATGCCCCAAGTGCGGCAACACGGACCAGGACAAGATGAACGTGGCCCGGCGGACCTGCGGCTACATCGGGACCCAGTACTGGAACCAGGGCCGGACCCAGGAGATCCGGGACCGGGTGCTGCACCTGTAAGGGCCATGTAGTACGGAGAAATCAAAGACTGCGACGTCGCCAACGGCGAGGGCGTCCGGGTCAGCCTCTTCGTCTCCGGCTGCACCAACCACTGTGAGCACTGCTTCCAGCCCCAGACCTGGGCCTTTGACTACGGCCAGCCCTTTACGGAGGAGACGGAGGACCGGATTCTCGCCCTCCTCTCCCCCAGCTATGTCAGCGGCCTGACGGTTTTGGGCGGCGAGCCCTTTGAGCCGGAAAACCAGCGGGCACTCCTCCCCTTCCTGCGAAAGGTGCGGGCGGCGTACCCGGAAAAGAACATCTGGGCGTTCAGCGGCTTCACCTACGAGGAGCTGCTGNCGGAGGGAAGCCATCCCCGCTGCGGGGCCACGGAGGAGCTGCTGTCCCTTCTGGACGTGCTGGTGGACGGCCGCTTTGTGGAGGCGCTGAAGGACATCTCCCTCCGCTTCCGGGGCAGCTCCAACCAGCGGCTCATCGACCTGAACGCCACCCGGGCGGCGGGAAGCGTCGTCCTCCTGCCGGACCGGCGGGGATAAGAAACCAGAGGCGCGGCCTTCGCCGCGCCTCAAACGGAGGTTTTCATCATGGTAACAATGGCGCAGCGCCTGGAGGCGCTCCGCATGGAGCGGGGAATCAGCCGCCCCGCCCTTTCCGCCGCCCTGGGCTTCCCCAAGACGGCCATGGAGAAGTTTGAAACCGGGCGGCAGACGCCCACCCAGGACCAGCAGCGGAAGCTGGCGGACTACTTTTCCGTCACCCTCCCCTATCTCCGGGGCGAGAGCGACGACTCCGCCGGGGGAGACAGCTGGCTCTCCGGCAATGTGCCCACAGAGGAGCCCGTCCGGACTCCGGCGGCCCCGCCCGTTTCAAAAAAGCCCCGCCCGGCGGCGGTGCAGGAGGACGGCGCGGTCTTCGGCGCGCTGCTGAAAAGCCCCTCCTTCCAGGCCCTGATGCGGGACGCGGCCCTGGAGGCCCTCCGCTCCCCCGAGGGGCAGGAGCTTTTGGCCAAGGCCGTCCGGCGGGAGCTGGGACAAAGATAAGCCCAAGGCCGCAAGGGTTTCCGTCCCGCTCCAAGCGCTCCATTTACGAAAGGGGGATTCCGCTTATGGCGCTGCTCCACCAAATCGAAGCGATCTTCCAGCTAATCGTCCAATACGGCGTGCTGCTGCTGGAGTGCGCCGGCGTAGCCGTTCTGCTGATCACGGCAGTGAAAAGCATCATCGGCTACGCGAAGCGCAAGCCCCACATCCGCCTCTCCCTGGCCCAGGGCATTTCCCTGGCCCTGGAGTTCAAGCTGGGCGGCGAGGTGCTGCGGACCGTGCTGGTCCGGGAGCTGAGCGAGCTTATGGTTCTGGGTCTGGTGATTCTGCTCCGGGGCGCCTTGACCTTTATCATTCACTGGGAGATCAAGAACGAAGAGGCCCGGCTGGACGAAACCGCCGGGCATGAGGAACCCGTTTTGGCGGAAACGGGCCGGAGGCCGTGACAGCGGAACTTTTACATCGGTACTCAAATGAATCAAGGGCGGCGGACGCTTTGCGTCCGCCGCCCGTTTCTTATGTATGCTTCTCAGAGGTTCGCGAACACGTCCACCTGCTTTTGCAGTTCGCCCACAATCTCCTGGTTTATGTCCATGCCGGAGGTAATGCCCGCCATGTCTCCCGCCAGGGCGCGGGTGCTGTCCGCCGCGCCGGTAACCCCGGCCACCGCCTCCTCCACCGCGCTGGAAATGCTGGAANTGGAGGCGGCCACGTCTTCCATGGACTCCCGGAGCCGCTCCGCCTGACCGTTGAAGGAGTCCATGGTCCCTTGGATGTAGGCCGCGTCCTCCCGGTACTGCCGCCCGGACCGGACAGACTGCTCCAGCTGGTCCCGGAGGGCTTTCCCCAGATATTCCGTCAGCTCCCGGGCGCTGCCGGAGAGGTAGTCCACCGCTCCGGTGACCACGCCGCTGACCTCCTGGATATGGCTGGCAGTCTCCGCGCAGGAGTCCGCCAAACGGCGAATCTCCCGGGCCACCACGGCGAANCCCTTTCCCGCCTCCCCGGCACGGGTGGCCTCCACGGCGGCATTGATGGCAATCAGATCCGTGGAGGAGGAAATCGACAGGATGTCCTTGGTCAGGGCGCTGATGCGGTCCACGCTCCGGCTCTTTTCGATGGCCCGGTCCAGGGAGGCCGTGATCTCCTCCGTCCGGGCCCGGACCGTCTCCATCTCCTCCCGGGCGGACCGCTCCATCTCCTCCGCCCGGCCCCGCATCTCCACGGAATAGGCGGTGATGGCGGCGCAGTCCTCCGCCATTTGGACGGCGTCCTCCTGGGTGCCGGAGGCGCTGGCGATGATGGCGGCGGTGTTCCCCGCAATCTCCTCCAGGGCGGCGGAGAGGTGCTCCGTCAGCCCGGAGAGCTCCCGGGCGCTGCCGCTGGAGGTCCGGGTCCGCTTCCGCACCTCACCCACCACGCCGCTGATGCGCTGGGAGCTGTCCTGAAGGGTGTCCATGGCTCCCCGAATGGGGGCAATGACGTATTTGCGAATGATCCGCAGGGCCGCCCACACCAAAAGAATCCCCGCCAGCAGCGTCCCGGCGCTGACCGCCAAGGAGGTGACATACACCAGGAACAGACGGCTTTTCGCCGCCTCCGCCTGGGTGGAGACGGAGGCAGACAGGACGTTGATACCCCCCTCCGCCGCCTCGCTCCGGTCAGCCACTTCCCCGTTAGCCATGGTGTAGGCCTCCTNGGTTTTGCTGTCGGCGCTGGCACAGACCAGCCGGACCAGGGCGTGCTTAAAGGCATCGTAGTCCGCCAGCAGGGCCTGATAGACCGCCTCGTCGTCCTGAAAGACAAAGGGCTCGTAGTCCGCCAGCTTCCCGTCCAGCTCCGCCTCCTCCGCCTTGATCTCCTGAACCAGGCGGATCATGGAGGCATGGTCCGCCGCCACGATATGGCTGAGGGCCAGGCGGTGGATGTCCATGATGGAGCGCCGGATATCCTCCAGCTTCGCCTCGCTGACCATATATTCGTCCACGATGGTTCCCGCGTTGGAGTGGACATTGTTGATGCTGAATACCGCCAAAACATTGGACAGCAGCGTCACCAGCCCCAGCAGGATAATGGGCAGAATCAGCCGCTGCTGCAGCTTTCCTTTCATAGCTCTCTCCCCCCGAAACATGATGGAATATCAAATGGCGGCTATCGCGCCGTCACGCCCTCCACTAAGTGATCCAGCTGGGCCTGGAGGTCCGCGCCGGAAGGGTTCCCCCGGGCCATGTTCCCGGCGAACTCCGCCACCGGGTCCCAGAACTTGCCCCCCACCCGCTGGAGCTGGGAGAACTCCGACTGGGCCAGCAGCGCCGCGATGGCGGGGGCGGCTTGAACCTCCGGCGAATTCGCCGCGCTGGCGTTGGCGGGGCCCTGGCCCCGGAGCTCGAAGCGGAGGCGCTGGTTTTCCTCACTGGTAATCCACTCCGCCAGCCGGGCCGCCCACTGGGGATGCTTGGAATAGGCGTTTACGCCGATGAGCTTGCAGCCGGAGAAGGNGGCCATCTGAATCTGCTGGCCCTTGCAGGTGAAGGTGGGCAGCTTGGCAGCCCCGGCGTCTTCGCCCCAGGCCTCCTGAATGGCCACGGCGTTCCACACGCCGCTGACCCCGGCGATCACCGAGCCGTCCCGCACCCCCGCCAGGAATTCCTCGTCCGTCCGGCTTTCAAAGCCGGAGCCGGCGGCGATGTCCAGCATGTACCGGGCCACGTCCACGCCGGAAACGGGGCCCTCGGCGCTGTTCCAGGTGCAGTAATTGGTGAGGCCGTCCTCGTTCAGCCCCACCTCCAGGCCGGTGTTTCCGAAGAAGGAGTAGACGTACCAGGCGGAGGACCAGTCCATCACCGCCAGCCGCCCGGACTCCGCCGCGATTTCCAGCATCCGGTCCAGGGTCTGGACATCCTCTTCCGAGAAGTACGCCTTATTGTAATAGAGAAAATAGCCGTTGTCCGCCGTCAGGGGATAGGCGTAAAGCGTCCCGTCCACGCTGGCCGCGTCCACGGCGGCGGAGAGATTTGCGGCCCGGACACCGTCGGGGTTTTCAATGGGGTCCAGCCCTCCGGCGGCGGCCAGGGCGGCCACCTGATCGTCGGCAAAAGCGAAGACATCCGCCCCGCCCTCCAAATCCTCCAGCAGGGCGTCCTTGCAGTGAGACTCGCTCTGGGGCTGATAGGTAATGCGGAAGTCGGCCTCCCCGGCATAATGGCTTTGGAAGGAGGCAAATATCTCCTGAAGCAGCGCCTCGTCCTCCTCCGCGCCCCAGACGGTCAGCTCCACGTTCTCCTTTACCGGGTTCACGTCCCCCGGCGGCGGAGCTTCCTTTCCGCAGGCGGAGAGGCACAGCAGCGCCCCCAGGGACAACAGCAGAAACCTATACTTTTTCATAGCATCAAACCCTTCCGGTGGATTTCCTGAGCCGCGCGCATTCCAGGGACGCGGCCGTTTTTGGCGGACGGTTCGCGTTTGCAAACACAGCGCTGATATTATAACATTTTTTTCTTCCGCTGGCAAGGTGTTCTCCTGCCGCTCCGGCGGCGAATTTTCCCGGCAGGCAGGCGAACCGCTTCGCCGCGGCACGAATTTTGCCGGCGGGGCCTTCTTCATGGAATAGAGGGAAGCGGAACCAGAAAATGACGGCCCGAAAAATTACAAGGCAACCCGTGTCCTTCTCTAAAGCTAATGCAGAGCCTGGACAAGCCGGAAGCGCTGAAAAGGCCCCGGATGCGGGAATATTTCAGCTGATCCCGGTCAAGAAAAAATTACCGTCAAAAAATCGGCATATTCCCCCCTTTTCGAGTCAAACTATGCTCGCGATACCCAGTGACCCAAACAAAAACGCATGATTTGATGAAAAGGAGAGATTCAATTATGTCTAGCAAGAACACCAACAAGCTCAATGTCCCCGAGGCCCGCAGCGCCATGGATAAGTTCAAGATGGAGGCCGCCTCCGACCTTGATGTATCTATGCCATCTTAAAAAAGGCGAAAGTAAATACTAGCGAACTATGACGAAATATTACTTATTTAGGTGAATCGGCCCACTGAAAGCAAAAAATCCCGCCGCAATGTGTGAAATGCACTGCGGCGGGATTTGCGTTTCGATAGACGAAATGGGGGTCAGTTGGCAATATGACAAAGCAAATTTATGCAGTGAATCAGTTCGAAGCAATTTGAACTGATTCAAATCATTTTTCTCTACATTTCTGGTTAGAACGCATATAATGGTGGTATCATTGGTACGAGGTAAACTGCTATGACGGAAGGAATTACCACCGAATTTAAACGGGAGTACACGGACGAGATCAAAAGGACGGTTGTCGCCTTTGCCAATACCAGAGGCGGCGAGGTTCTGATTGGCGTGGAAGACGACGGCACAGTCATCGGCGTCCCGGATCTGGACGGTACTATGCTTAAGGTGACCAATGCCCTGCGGGATTCCATTAAACCTGACATCACCATGTTTCTGCTGTGTGAAAAACGGGAGATAGGTGGAAAAGACGTTGTTGCAGTCAGCGTCCAAAGGGGCACCGCCTGCCCCTACTATCTCGCGGCCAAGGGCCTCCGCCCGGAAGGGGTCTTTGTCCGGCAGGGGACGTCTACCATCCCGGCCACCTGGAGCGCCATTTTAAGGAAACGCTGATTTAATTCCCCGAAATGATAGAAGATGTGATAAAATAAGGGAAAGGGGGCGCGGGGTATGA
>NZ_CAJMXG010000102.1:0-10202 GCF_905219725.1 Oscillibacter sp. CU971 | reverse complement strand
GAGGAGGACTTCAAGAAGTTCCCCCAGAGCGTGGAGGCCAACCAGCAGCGCCTCATGACCAACGCCTACTATCCCTTCGACCTGGAGAGCGAGGAAGCCATCTACCGCAAGTGCTTCTAAGCGGTTCGATGTGAGTGAAAAACCGCCCGGCATGTTGAAATGCCGGGCGGTTTCCTGTTCTCACTGGCTTAGCGGCGCCAGGCAGCGGGCGCGTTTGTCAGGCGTGGTAGCAGCCCCCGCCGATGAACTCCCGCATTAAGGAGGTCTTGGGGATGTTGTCCGCGGGGATGGGCAGGAAATAGTTCAGGAATTTCAAAAGCCGCTTGGCCTCGATATACTCCTCGCTATCCCTGGGAACGCCGAACAGCAGGGGCTGGACGTAGGGCTTCAGCAGGGCCGTCTCGTAGATGAGGGCGGAGTTGAAAATCATGTCCGCGCTGTCCTGGAAGGGGAAGATGTTGTTTTCCTCCCCCCGCCGGACGGAGGGCCACATTTTGATGGTGGCTTGGGCGCTGTAGCCCCGGGTCCGGGCGTCCCGCTCAATGCGCCGCAGGAGCNNGGCGTCGGTGGTGGGAATGCGGTTGTGGTCGTCGATGTTCAGCGTGGTGAGACAGCTGATATAGATTTTGTATTTGCTTTCCTTCGGGAGGGCATGGGTGAAAGCGTCGTTGAGGCAGTGGATGCCCTCGATGACCAGCACGTCGCCTTCCGACAGGCGCATGCAATTGCCGTTGTACTCTCTTGCGNCCTTCTTGAAATTGTAGGTGGGAATTTCCACAGTCTCGCCGTTGAGGAGGCGGATGCAGTCCTGATTGAACTGCTCCACGTCCATGGCCCCCAGGCCCTCGAAGTCGTAGTTGCCGTTTTCGTCCCGGGGGGTTTTGTCCCGGTTGACAAAATAGTTGTCGGTGGCGATGGGGTAGGGCCGCAGGCCGCAGGCCCGCAGCTGGGTGGACAGCCGGTGGGAGAAGGTGGTCTTGCCGGAGGAGGAGGGCCCGGCGATCATGACGAAGCGGACCTCCTTCCGGGAGGCGATTTCGGCGGCGATGTCGCCGATTTTCTTTTCCATCATGGCCTCATGGGCCAGGATGAGGGGCGTCGCCCCGCCTTGGGAGATGGTGGTGTTCAGCTCCGCCACGTTGGAGGCGTTCAGGGCTTCGGAGCGGAGGGTGGATTCGTAGAGCTCCCGGAAGACCTTGCGGGAGGGCTTGAAGTCCCCTAAATGGTTGGGGTCCTTCTGGGTGGGCAGGCGGAGGACGAAGCCGTTTTCAAAGAGATCCAGTCCGAAGCACCGGATATAGCCGGTATCCGGGGCCATGTAGCCGTAGAAATAGTCCACAAAGCCGTCCAGGGAATAGACGTTGACGTGGGAGTTGATGCGGAAGCTGAGGAGCTGGGCCTTGTGGATCAGCCGGGCCCTGCGGAACAGCTCCATGGCGTCGTCGGTGTTGATGGTNTGCTTTTCGATGGGCAGCGCGGCGGTGGACAGCTCNCNCATCCGCTCCTCCACCCGGTCCAGCAGGGCCTGGTCCAGGGTGAAATTTCCCCGGGCCAGGAGANNGANGGCGCTGCNGAGGGAGTACTCCACGGAGATGCGTTCCNCATTCTCCTGGCCCGCCACGTCATAGAAGGCCTTCAGCATCAGGAAGACGGCGCTGCGCTCATAGGTCTGGATGCCGGGNCTGTCCTGGGCGGTGACCATTTTCAGCGAGCAGTCCCGATCCAGAACTTTGTGGAGCTCGCAGAGCTTCCCGTCACGGTTGACCAGCAGGATGTCGTAAGGGGTCCGGCCCTGAAAATCCGCCGCAATGGCGCGGTAGGGCGTTCCGTAAAGATAGGCGTATTCCGCGCCGTCCACGGTGACCTTGATCATGTTTTTCTCTTCCATAGGATGGCCTCCTTCTATATGTGATGGTTCCGCCGGGTGAAGAGGCGCTTGCGCTTTCCTCAGCCGGGCTGACTCTATCATACGATATTTTGGCGGAAAATACAAGGAGGATTCCGCTGTAAAAAGGCCGGGCGGACNGTTCCGCCCGGCCTTTTGCCGCTTGGTTCCGCTCATGGCGGNAAGCCATGTTAGTCCTTGGCAAGCGCCGCTTCCTGAAGCGCGTCGAAGGCGGCCATGCACTCGTCCACCGACGCGCCTTCCAGAAGCTCCCGCACGATGAGGCAGGTGTTTCCCCACTGCTCCACATTCATTCCCGCGTTGGAGCCCAGGACGTAGATCCCTTCTTCAATCCGGTCGTTGAGGGGCCGCAGGGAGGGGACGCAGTCCACCTTCACGTTTTTGGAGGGGGAGATGACCCGGTTGGTTTCCGAATAGAGCTGGAGGGCCTCGTCCGAGGTCATGATGTCCAGGGCTNNGGCCGCGTCTTCCCGGTGCTCCGNCTCCGCGCCGATGCCGTATCCGGTCATGGGTATCACCGGCATCTGGCCCCGGCTGCTGGGGAAGCCCACAACCTGCATTTCAAAATCGGTTTTTCCATAGCCGGTTTCCGAGTTGGCCGCGCCCCAGTAGGCCATGACAATGGGGGTTTTTCCCGCCAGGAAGTCCGGCCCCTCCGCCTCGATGGCCTCGCTGACCAGAGCCGTCTCCGCGTCGATGTAGCCCCGGTCAATCAGGATTTGCAGGAACTCAAATCCGGGGCGCATATAGTCGCTGTATTTGGCCTCGCCGCTGTTGAGGGCCGCGATTTCCGCCACCGCGTTCCCGCCGTTGTACAGGTCCGCGTAGGCCTGGGCGAAAACGAACGTCTCCAGCCACCANCGGTNTGCNCCTATGGGCGTCTCGANTCCGTTTTCCTTGAAAACGCGGCAGCACTCCAGGANCTCCTCCGGTGTTNCNGGCTGGGATNANCCATACTGGTTGAAAAGATCCATGTTGAGNAACAGGCCGTAGGCNACGATCTCCTGGGGAATGGCGATCAGCTTCCCGTCCACCGTGTTGGCGACCCGGATGATCTCCCGCAGATTTTTCGCGCTGTCCAGCCCCGAGAGGTCCATCAGCTTTCCCTCCGCCCCCAAAATCAGGAGGGTATCCGGGTTCAGAAGATACAGGTCGTCCATATTGCTGCGCGCCCGGTCGAGAGTGACCTCGTCATAGGTCTTGTCCTGATAGTTTTCCGCCGTGTAGGTCCTGTACATCATGCTTACGCCCAGTTTTTCCTCGGCCATTGCCACCGTCAGGTCCGACGCGGTCCGGGCGATGTTTTTCGCGTTGGGATCGGTTTTCTCCATGGGGCTGAACAGGTTCANCACCCGCGCCGCTTCCTTTTCCTGGGAAATCNGGTTTTTGGGCTTGNCGGAGCCTTGGCAGGCCGTCAGGGACAGCGCCGCCAGCACCGCCAGGAACAGAGCGGACCATTTCCGGCTCACGCTCTTGATAGGCGTCATGATCCATCNTCCTTTCGCTTGGTACATTGCGCAATAACGCTCTTCAAATGCTCCATATTCAGCGGCTTGGCCACATGGGCGGTCATCCCCGCGTCCAGGGCCGCTTTTTCATCTTCGGCAAAGGCGTNGGCCGTCATGGCGATGATGGGAATGCGCCCCGCGTCCTCCCGCTCCAGGGAGCGGATGGCCCGGGCGGCCTCGTGACCGTTCATCACCGGCATCTGCACATCCATCAAGATGGCGTCGAACGCGCCCGCTTCCGCCTCCTGGAAGCGCTCCACCGCTAAACGGCCGTTTTCCACGATTTCGCAGGAGGCCCCTTCGATCTCCAAAAGCTCCGTCAGGATCTCCGCGTTGATTTCGTTGTCCTCCGCGGCGAGGAAATGGAGCCCCTGCAGGCCGCCGTCTTCCTCCGGGACGGGGGCGGGGGCTTCGCCGGGGTCCGCCCAGAGCTGCGCCACCTTCTCCCGGAAGGCGGAGACGAAGAACGGCTTTGTGAGAATGCCCGCGGATTTGATTTGCAGCGCTTCCTCCAGTCCCTCCGCGCCGGATTCCGCCAGGAAGAGGATGGGCATGGAAAACGACTCCCGCAGATCCCGTGCCGCCTGGAGGCCGCAGGTCTCCCAGTCCAGCAGGACGATTTGGCAGTCTCCGCCGTNGTCCCGCAGCCAGGCGGCGGCTTCNTNCNAGCCGNCGGCGGTGTCCAGGCGGATTCCGGCGTCCTGCATCAGGGATTGAATGCTCTCCCGGCTCTCCGGGTCGGCGTCCACCGCCAGCACGCGGGAAATGCCCCGCTGTTCCCAGAAGCGCCGGTCCGCGTGCCCCTCCTGAATGCGCAGCTCCAGGTCGACCCGGAAGAGGGAGCCCCGGTCCACCTCGCTGAACACCTCAATGGTGCCTCCCATCAGCTCTACGATGCTTTTGGTGATGGCCATGCCCAGCCCGGTGCCCTGCACCTTGTTGGTGGTGCTGTTTTCCGCTCTGGTAAACGCGTCGAAAATGGTTTCCAGGTATTCCGGCGTCATGCCGTAGCCGTCGTCCTCCACCTCCATGCGGATATGCTCATATTGGCTGGAGCGCTGCTTGAGCTCCATGATGCGGAAGCGGATGTGCCCGCCCTCCGGCGTGTATTTCACGGCGTTGGAAAGGAGGTTGATCAAAATCTGGTTGATTCGGGTTTCGTCGCCAATCAGGCGCTCGTGCCGGATNCCGGTTGCCTCCAGATGAAAGTCCTGCTTTCTGGCTTTGGCCATGGGCTGGATGANGGCGTCCACGGAGGAAATCACGTCGTTCAGGGAGAATTCCTCCAGGTTCAGCACGACTTTTCCGCTCTCGATTTTGGAGACGTCCAGGATGTCGTTGATGAGGCTGAGAAGGTGTTGGCCGGAGGCCATGATCTTCTGGGTATATTCCCGGACCTTGGCCGGGTTCTCCGCGTCCTTGGAGAGGAGGGCGGTGAATCCCAGCACCGCGTTCATGGGCGTGCGGATGTCATGGGACATGTTGGAGAGGAAGGTCGTCTTGGACTCGCTGGCGATCTGAGCGGCCTGGAGGGCCTCTGCCAGCTGCTGGCTGTGCAGCTTCCGCTCCGCCTCCTGCTCNTTNCGGAGCTTANCCTGCTGCCNCCAGCTGAGGTAGTACAGCAGGATGCACAGGAAGAAGGCCGCCAGCATGGAGGCTACCACGATGAAAATATTCTGGCTGACGGTTCGCCCCTNCTGCTGGATGGCCTGGATGGGCACGTAGCCCACCAGGAAGATGGTGCCGCCGTTTACCGACCACATGTAGTTCAGCGCCTGCACGTCCCGGATATCGTGGTAGAAAAGAATGTTCTTCCCGCTTCCCAGGCACGCGTTTACCTCCGCCCGGATCTCCGGGTCCTGAATGTCGTTGGCGCGGTAGAAATCGGTCAGATTTAAATGGCCCGCGCTCCGCTGGCCCATGCCCTTGGGCTTTAGGACAAAGCGCTGGCTTTCCGCGTTCATAACGNACAGCGAGGCCTGCTTGTTGTAAAACCCCTCNGGAAGGGAGCGGTCGACGGCGTCGTAAATGTACTCGGCGTAAAGGGTNCNGATTTCCCGGCCGTCCCGTTCAACGGGGCACTTCATNGTATAGGACCAGGTGCCCATGTAATTCAGATAAGACTGGGAGATCGGCAGGTCCATAACCGTTTCACCGGCGGAAAAATCCAGGCTGTCTTCGGTGAAGCGCTCTCCGGTATTGGAGACGCCTTCGGTTTTGCCGGAGAGAATCAAAGACATTTTGGACATGGTCTGGTTTTTCTCATAAGCGCGGATGTACGCCTCCGGGTCGTCCACACGGGCGATCTNCTGGGCGATCAGGGTCTGAAACTCCGCTTCGCTGCGCAGGATCGCCTCGATGGTGCTCTGAATGAGATCCAGGCTTTCGCTTAAGTTTTGTATGGCGGAATTGGACATTTCCCTGGCGGTTTTTCGCGACACCGAAAATATAATTGCCCCGAACATGCAGAAAACCAATATAATGGAGAGGAGCAGGGAGAGGCCCCTCCGCTTGATTTGCTTATTTGGAATGTTCATCATTGGCTTGCTCCATTCTAACGCTCCGGCAGTACGGCGCCTGATTGCCGGGGGAAGGGGCTCCTTCCCGTTCCGCAAACCGCGTCGAAGCCATACTACATCCCATTATACTATTCCCTTCCTTTTAGTGTCAATAGATGCGGGGCGGCGGAGCAAAAAAAGGCCGGCGCTTTAGCGCCGGCCTTCCTATGCTGTTTCCCAAAAGCTTCCTGTGGGTGCTCCCGCCCTGCGGCGGAAGGATTATGAATGATTCAAGAAGTTTACATACCGGGCCAGCATGGCCGCCGCCTGGGCGCGGGTGGCCTTGCCGCCGGGGGAGAAGGAGCCGTTTCCGTAGCCGCTGAGGATGCCGTTTTCCGAAGCCCAGCGGACCGCCTCGCGCGCATAGCCGCTGACGGCCTCCGCGTCGCTGAACCGCAGTTCCCGCTCCGTGGCGGCGGGACTGCCCGCGCAGCGGTGGAGCATGGCCGCGAACTGCTCCCGCGTCACCGTGCTGTCCGGGTTCCGGCCGTCGCTGATCCCCTGGGCGATTGCCCAGGCGGCGCCCTGTTCATAGGCGGACGCTCCGGAGGCGCTTACGCCGTCCAGCCGGGCCAGCACCGTCATCAGCATCGCGCGGGACATGGGTGCGTCGGGGCTGAAAGCGGTGGAGGTTTTGCCGGAGAAGAGCTCCCGGGCGGTGACGAAGCCGATGGCGTCCTCCGCCCAGTNGCCCCGGGTATCGCGGAAATTTTTGCCGTTGTCCCGGAGCCGCACCGTGGCGCCGTCGGGAACGCTGACGGCAATCCGGCCTCCGCTGAGAACGGCGGTTTTGAGCAGGGTTTCGGAGCCGTCGCCGCCGGCGAGGTAAGCCACGGTGGTGTCGGCGTCTCCCTCCGCGGGAATTTCCACCCGGACAAGCCGGACGCTGCCGGTGCGGATGACAATGTCGGCGTTTGCCCCGGGCAGGGCCGGGATGGGTAGGACGATGGTCCCGCCGCTTCTCTGGCTCTCCTGAACCGCCTTGGAGGGAAGCCGCACGTCGGCCCGGGCGCCGTTCCGGTCCTCCCGGATGGAGGCGGTCAGGCCGTCGGACTGCTTCACGGTGGTTTCGGCGGTTCCGTCGGGCCGTTCCACCGTTTTGACGGTGGAGCCGTCCTTCGTCGTTTCCGTAGTGGTGACGGTGCCGTCCTTTTTCGTCTCCACCACGGTTTTGGAGCCGTCGGGCCGTCTGGTGGTCTCCGTCTCCGTGCCGGTGGTTTTGTTGACGGTGGTGGAGACGGTGGAGCCGTCGGGCCGTTTGACCGTCGTGGTATTGGAGGAGGAGCCGCCGGAGGACGAGCTCCCGCCGGAAGACGAGCTCCCGCCGGAGGAAGTTCCTCCGCCGCTGGAACCGCCGGAGGAAGTTCCTCCGCCGCTGGAACCGCCGGAGGAGCTTCCGCCGCCGGTGGCGGGAAGCGTCTCCCGGACCATCTCGTAACCGCAGACGGTGCAGGACTTGTGCCGGGTCCCGTTCTGGGAAGACGTGGCGGGCCGGTCCACCACCCAGTCTCCGGCGGTGTGGGCGGCGTAGCCGCTCTTTGCGCTGTCCGCCGTGATGGGACAGCCGGAGGCGGTACAGTCGTGCCAGTGGTGGGAGGCGTTGGTTTTCCAGGCAGAGCCCCAGGCGTGGGCATGGCTGGGGGTGGGGGGCGTGACGCCGCCGGGAGTCCAAATGGCGTTTAAGGTCACGTCCCGGGCGGGCATTTTAAAGCTCAGGTCCGGGTTGTTCCGGTTGTCCAGCGTCAGGTCCCCCGCGTCCCAGGCCGCGAAGGTTTTCCCGGCCTTGACGCCTGCCCGGACGGTGACGCCGGCCCCTTCCTTATAGGTGTAGGTTCCCGCGGGGGTGCCGCCCTCGCCGGTGTTGCCCACCGTCAGGCGATAGCANGTCTCNCCGGGCGGGTCAGGCTGGTCGGGAGGATCGGGAGGATCAGGCGGCTCCGTGGCGGCGGTGATCCGGACGGTGTAGGTCGTGGTCTTCCCCTGGTAGGTAATGGTCAGCGTCTGGCTCTCCGCCGCCTGATCGGAGTTGAAGCCGGAGACCATTGCCTCCGTGACCTTCACCGTTTGTGTGCTTCCGTCGGAATAGGCCGCTTCAATCGTAAGGCCGGAGACGTCCAGGGCCTCGCCCACCTGATAGGCGGTCTTGTGCCNGGTGCTGTTGACGGAAATGGAGTCGAGCACAGGGTCCACGGGACCGGGGTCCGGCTCTCCGNCGCCGCTTTTCGTAACGGTGAGCTTGGCGTCCTTGAGAAGCGCCTTTCCTCCAGCCGTATGCTCTTTGGGCACGATGATCCGGATGGTATAATCGCCCGGGTTACAGGATTTATCGGTGGAAACGTTGAGATAATTCCCGGAGATATCCATGGAGAAATAGCAGAAAGCATCGCTGTAAATGTACTTGTAATAAGTGTACCCGTCGATTATTTCCTCTTCCCGTTTGGCGGATTTGTCATTAATAGTGATGTTCAGGGGAATGAAGTCCAGATACACAGGAACTCCGTTTGCGCTTTCGACGGTTAGGGGAAACTCGGCTTCGCCGCCCGCTTCCACGGTCTGCTCCGTTTCGTCGAAGAAGAAGTCCTTCACAAGGTCCCCGTCCCCACCGGAGGAGTCCTCCACAGCCGTCCAATTGCCGTTGGCATCACGTTCCAGCCTTACTCCGGGCTTGAGGCTGTGGGGCAGAAGCTGGAAGTCAGCGCCGCTGGAGGCCGGGGTTTGGATATAGGTGTGGCCCACAGTGGGTTGAGAAGTGGAGTTGGTATTNGAATNGTCTGTTCCGCCGATGGCTACCTTAGCCGAACCCTCCGCCGACCGGGCGG
Organism: Oscillibacter sp. CU971; assembly: GCF_905219725.1. NCBI lineage: Bacteria > Bacillati > Bacillota > Clostridia > Eubacteriales > Oscillospiraceae > Oscillibacter > Oscillibacter sp. CU971. Next base: position 1,411 of record NZ_CAJMXG010000102.1, on the reverse strand, counting down.
CGGTCATGGTTTGATCTGCGCCCATAACCAGAATGCCGCCCCCTGCGCCATCTGCGGTGAAATCATCCACCGTGAAATTGTTCAGGTTGGAAACCGTCAATTTTGCGCCGGAGGAGATGGAGAGGGAGGCGTTCCCGTCCTGCCGGAAGCTGCTGCCCTGGGCCAGGACCAGATTGCCCGAACGTACCGACAGGCTGGAGATATCGCTGTATACCTTGGTATCCTGATTCACGCCCTCGTATTCCACACGGGTTTCCGTCGCGCCCGCGCCGTCCACGCCGCCCACTTTGGAGAGTTGCGTGCCGGTGATGGTGACGGTTCCGTTTACGGTGTATTTAGCGGGGTCCGGACGCGTCACTTTTTGTCCGTCCACTTTCGGCGGATTTTTCTGCTGCGCGCCTCCGGCATAGATGCGGCCCACGGCGGAGGCACCGCCGGAGAGACTCGCGCAGCCGTCTATGCGGATGTCGGGATTCCCGTCAAAGGAGTTTTCCTGGCCGTCTAGGTGGCCGGTGTCCGGACCCATGCCGCCCATGCAGAGACTGCCGGCGTAGATATTGCCGGTGCCTACGACTTGCTCTCTCGTGCCCTGGAGGCTGGTGCCTCCCCGGATTGTGATGGTGTTGTCCTTGCCGGGGGTGGGAACCGAGAATTGCTCATAATCGTTTGGAAACAAGGTGCCGCCGAAGACATTAAAGGGATAGCCCGCGGCTGTTACGCTGTCCAGCGTCAGATTGTGCCCGTTGGCAATGACCGCGTTGCGGGTGCTGTTGGTAAAATCCAACTGGGCGTCTTGAATGGTCACGTTTCCGTCCAGCAGGACGCCGCCCCTCCAGAGGATAATCCTGTTACCTTGCCCGACAATGGTGACATTTTTTGAAATGATCCACGGATCGTCGCCGCCCCCTTCCGTGCCGATCATGGCGTCCGAGGTCAGTGTGACCGTGCCGCCGCTGTCCGCTCGGTTAATGGCATCGATCAGATCAAAATAGCCTCCACTTTCCGCCGCCNGCCCCACAGGGGGGAAGAGAGAGGCGGCGATGCAGAAGGCCAATAAGGCCGCGGCCAGCCTGAAGGTTTTTTTCCTCATGAAAATTCTCCTTTTCGGTTTGTCCGGAGGGCGCTTCGCCCGCGCTTCCCGCGCCGGTTGAGGGCCGTGATTTCCTCCGCGAGTGCTGCTGGTCAACAATATATCAGAAAAAAGCCGGGTTTACAAGATTTGCCTGGCGGAAATCCCAGGAAATATTAGGAAAAACGTACATGTTCCTGGAGAAACGTCCCCGACCGCCGGAGGCGCGGGCTGCTCCGCCGAAACGGGCTTTCCGCTTGGCGTTAGAAGCTGTACCAATAGGCTAAAACCGCTTGAGTAAAGTGCTGAAAGCAGCAATGGTGCAAACAGCTTGTGCAGAAC
>NZ_CAJMXG010000101.1:0-10298 GCF_905219725.1 Oscillibacter sp. CU971 | reverse complement strand
GCTGGGACTGGAAAAGCGAGGAATTCATCCCCCAATATGGCCCTTTATTGGACGTTTCCTTTACCTTTGTCTGTTTGTCTGGCTTTTACCGNCTTTAATCAGTGCTTCCTTAAAATACGGACGAATCAGGGATTTNAGAANNGACCATGGATTGACGCAGAAACAAATCGCGAAGCTGCTGAGCGTCAGTCAAAACACGTACTCGCAATATGAGATTGGCGTCTCCCGGTTTCCGCTGGACGTGGTTGTCAAATTGGCGGAATACTACAACGTTAGTGTTGACTATTTGGTGGGCCTGACGGATGAGACTGTCCCGTACCCCCGGAAACGGCAGGCAAAGCCATGAAGCGCGCCGGCGCTCTGCTGGGCGGATTTATGCGTCCATTCCGACCGTGCACGTACAGGGCATAGGGCGGACACAAGACCGCTCCTACAATATAAAATCTTTGGATAGGACACTCCTTGATAAAAAGCCGCTGTTACCTGATACATCAGGCAACAGCGGCTTTTTTATTGGTATCATGGAGATACTTTGAAGGGGGGAGTGGCTATGATGGACCAGGAATATTGGAAGATCATTGCAAACCGCATCCTGTCACTTCGCGCGAAACGGGGCTTTTCCACTTATAAACTGGAGTCGATGAGCGGCGTTGACGCCTCTACGATAGAGAGCATTGAAAAAGGACAATCCAAGAATCCGACCATACAAACCCTGCATAAAATTGCGATTGCTTTTAATATGACGATTGCAGAGTTCTTGGATTTTTCGGAGCTAAACGAATTCTCTTTCGATGACACTTCTAAAGACGAGGATGATTGACAGCAGACACGGTTTGTGGTGTCTGCTGTTTTCATAGGGAAAGTTACAAATTTACTGGACACCCTTGGGCGAGCCCCAACGGGTCCTTTTGCGAGGCAGCTATGAAGGAACAGAAAATTAAACAGGATATCTGCATCGGCGCGAGCATTCGGAGACTTCGCCAGGGGAAGAAGCTGGGGCAGACGGAGCTGGCGGGCCTTTTGCAATTAGAGGGTGTTCCCATGACCAGGGAGGCCCTGGTTAAAATTGAGCGCGGGACCCAGCACATCCAGGCGTCCCAGTTGAGGGCCATCAAAAACGCCCTGGGCGTCACCTACGACGAGCTGCTAGAATCATGAAGCTCACCGATGCTTTCCTGGACCTCCTCTTCCCGCCCAAGTGCCCCTTCTGCCGCCGGGTCCTGGACGCTCCCGGCATGTGCCCGGAGTGCGAAAAGACCCTCCCCTGGACGGACGAGGCCCACAGCCTCCGGGAACTGCGGGGCGGCCTCCTCTGCGCCGCGCCGCTTTGGTATGAGGGCCCTGTCCGGGAGGCCGTCCGCCGCTTCAAGTTCCATGGCGGCGTCTGCGCCGCCGGGCCNCTGGGGGAGCTCATCGCCCAGGCCGCCGCCGAGCGCCTCTCCGGCGAGTTCGACACGGTGGCCTGGGTCCCCGTCAGCGCCAAGCGGCTGCGGAAGCGGGGCTACGACCAGTCCCGCCTTCTGGCGGAGCGGGCNTGCNGGCTNTGGGACGTNGAGCCGGAGGCTCTCCTCCGCAAAATCCGGGACAACCCCGCCCAATCCAGCCTGGAACGGGCTGAGGACCGCTGGAAGAACACCCAGGGCGTCTACGAGGCGGCGGGCAGCCCGGCGGGGAAGCGGATTCTCCTTATTGACGACGTGTGCTCTACCGGGTCCACCCTGGTTTCCGCCGCGGGGGTCCTTTTCTCGGCGGGCGCGGCGGGCGTGGTCTGCGCCTCCGCGGCCTTTCCCAGGCCGGAGGAGGAAAAGAGGGGAGAAAAAGGGAAAGAATAGGCTTGCATTCTGGCGTGACTGCCAGTATAATGTACTTTGTAACTTTATGGATACGCTGGCGGTTATCCGCCTATCATAAATTTGGACAAAAGATAAATGGAGGAAGTGCCCATGGCAAAGGATATCGGNNTCGACCTTGGTACCGCTTCGNTTCNGGTTTTTGTACNAGGCAAAGGCATCGTTTTGAATGAGCCCTCCGTGGTGGCGCTGGACAAGAACACCGGGAAGCTCCTGAAGGTGGGCGAGGAGGCCCAGGCCATGCTGGGCCGGACCCCCGGCAACATCATCGCCATCCGCCCCCTGCGGGAGGGCGTCATTTCCGACTACGACATGACGGAGCGAATGCTCCGGGAGTTCATCCACAAGGTGGCGGGGGTCTCCGTCTTCAAGCCCCGGGTCATTATCTGTGTTCCCTCCGGCATTACGGAGGTCGAGGAGCGCGCCGTCATCGACGCGGGCATCTCCGCCGGAGCCCGGAAGGTCTANCTCATCGAGGNGCCCGTGGCGGCGGCCANCGGGGCGGGCATCGACATCGCCAAGCCCGACGGGCACATGGTGGTGGACATCGGCGGCGGAACGGCGGACATCGCCGTCATCTNCNTGGGCGGCGTGGTNGAGTCCGCCTCCATCAAAATCGCCGGTGACCAGCTCAACGAGGCCGTGGTAAAGTATATGCGCCGCAAGCACAACCTCCTGGTGGGCGANCGCACCGCCGAGGAAATGAAGAAGCAGATCGGCTGTGTCTTCCCNAAGGACGAGGAGGAGGTCATGGACGTGAAGGGCCGGTGNCTCCTGACAGGCCTTCCCAAGGTGGTGGCCGTCAGCTCCACGGAGATGATGGACGCTTTCGAGGAGCCGGTGGAGCGCATCATGGAGGCCATCCACTCCGTGCTGGAGCGGACGCCGCCGGAGCTGGTGGCGGACATCTCCACCAACGGCATCGTCATGACCGGAGGCGGCAGCTTGGTGTCCGGCTTTNACAAGCTGGTGACGGCCCGGACGGGCATCCACACCATGATTGCCGAAGAGGCGATTTCCTGCGTGGCCCTGGGCACCGGCATGAGCCTGGAGACCCTGGGCAACATGCAGGAGGGCACCATGAACCTGAGCCGCCGCAAGCAGATGAGTTAAAAGCGAAACCGCCGGACAAGCCGTCCGGCGGTTTTTGTTATGGGGTTTCCCCTGTNCCGGGGGCCTCNGATTCCTCCNGGTCNGGGACGTACTCCAGAATATCCTCTACCCGGCAGTCCAGCAGCTTGCAGAGATCGTCGATCAGCCGGGAGGAGATGCCTTTGTTGTGGCGCAGGCGGTAGAGAGTTCCGCTGCTGTAGCCCAGCTTGTTGATCATTTTATACGTGGAAATGCCCCGGTCCTTTAATGTGCGCCAAAATGGATCGTATATAATCATAGCTATCACCTAAAGATAGTTTACCCGGAAGTTCAGATGTTGAACATATCTAATATTTTAGCCATTACTAAAATGTAGACAATTGCCCGAATATGGGGTATGATGAATCCGGGAGGTGATAGCGTGAATGTAACGTGTGAAAACCACTTCTGCGTTTACTGGTCGGAGGATACCTGCACGCTGAGAAAAATCAGCCTGGATGCTGTGGGAGCCTGTACGGACTGCATCCATGTAGAAGTTCCAAAGGACCTCCTGGCCCAGAAACGGCAGGAGCTTCTAAGCGAGCTGAGGGAGCGGGAAGCCCGGTGGGGAGAAGAAGCCCTGGACTTATAGCTGGGGAGGGCTTAGTCCTTCCCCAGTTTTTTCAGTGTTTCCAGCACCTCGCCAAAGTCCTTGGCGGAGGCGGAGGGGTGAGNCCTCNAAAGCCGCAGGGANCGGTGATAGGGCGCGGCGGAGCGGTTTTGCACAGCGGCNTCCCGGGCCCGGACCCGGCGGATGGCCTCCTCCAGATCCGCCCGGCGCTCCGCCANGTTTNCCGGCGTGGAATCCGGCAGGTCCTCCAGGTGGTCCCGGCAGGTTTCCAGGGCATTGGAGATNGTGGAAAGCGCNTCCAGCTTGGCGNCGGTGAGGCGGCGGAGGGAGGCCTCCACCCGCTCCGCCCGGGCCTGGCGGCGCTCCTCCAGCTCCTCTTCCACCTTCTGCCGGAGCTCCAGGGCTTCCAGCTCCGTCTTCTCCCGGAAGCGGCGGAGGTCGTCCTTGGCAAAGGCGGCGTAGACCTCCGCCCGTTTCGCCAGGCGGCGCAGGTCCTCGTTTTCCTCGGCGGCCCGGGCCAGCAGATCCCGCAGATCCAGGGCGNCNTGGACGGAGCGCACCGCGTCCACGGTAAAGGCCGCGGTGAGGAGGATGGCCAGGGGGTCCACGCACAGGGCGGGCACCCGGGCCAGCAGGCGGGCGATGNGGGGATGGACAAAGCGCACCAGCAGGATGGAGAAGAAGCCCCAGGCGATGGAGCTGGTAAGGCAGATGTGGCCGTTGAGGTTGAATTTCTGATTGGAGTAATCCCAGTAGCGGACCTTGAAAATCCGCTCCATCACGTCGCCGGTGACGTACTCCAGGGCCGTGGCCGCCAGCATGCCGAAGAGCCAGACCAGCCGGAGGTCCTTCGCCACGGGGATGGTGGCCAGCAGGATGATGATGGCCCCGGAACCGTAAATGGGCAGCAGGGGGCCGTGGAGAAAGCCCCGNTTCACCCAATGCNGCTGGCAGAGGGAGACATAGCAGGACTCCCAGACCCAGCCGCAGAGGCAGTAGAAGAAAAACAGCAGGACCCATTGGCCCGTGGTGTAGACGTGCATCCGTTTATTCCTCCTCGATTTGCGCAAGCAGTTCCCCGATGATCTGGTTGGACACCAGGAAGCCCCGGGGGGTCAGNCGGCGGCGGGGGCCCTCCCGGAGGACGTAGCCCGCCGCCTCACAGCGCTCCAGAAAGGGTAAAAAGGGGGCGAAGGAGCGGCGGAAGCGGGCTTCCCAATCCGCCGCGTCCAGGCCCCGGGCCAGACGGAGAGACAGCATCAGCCACTCCGCCTCCCGGTCCCGGGGGGCCATGCGCCGGGTCTCGGAGAGGATGCGGTCCCCCCGGAGGAAGGCCTCGAAATCCCTGGCCCAAGCATAGCGGACGCCCCGGAAGTCGGAGTGGGCCCCGGGGCCGAACCCGGCGTATTCCTCCAGGGTCCAGTATTTCAGGTTGTGCCGGGACTCCCGGCCGGGCTTGGCGAAGTTGGAGATCTCATATTGCTTCCAGCCCCGCTCCTCCAGAAAGCCCACGGTTTCCAGATACATGTCCGCCTGGACCTCGTCCCCCGGCAGGGATTCCCGGCGGGCGTAGAGGGGAGTCCCCGGCTCCGCCTTGAGGCCGTAGCAGGAAAGGTGCTCCGGGTAAAGCTCCGCGGCGGCGGAGAGGTTTTTCCGCCAGCGGGGCAGGTCCTGGCCCGGCAGGCCGTAGATGAGGTCCAGGGAGAGGTTGTCAAAGCCCGCCTTGCGGGCGGCTTCCACGGCGGAGCGGACCTGGGCCATGGTGTGGACCCGGCCGATGGATTTTAATTCCCCATCGTCGGCGGACTGCATCCCCAGAGAGACGCGGTTGAACCCCGCCCGCCGCAGGGCGGAGAGTGCGTCCGGGTCCCCGGCGGAATCGNGGTTGGCATCGAGGGTGATTTCCGCGCCGGGGGCGATGGGACAGGCGGCAANGACCGCTTCCAGCAGGGCCGCCAGGCGGCGGGGGCCCAGATAGCTGGGGGTGCCGCCGCCGAAGTAGACGGTGTCCGCCTCATAGCCGGAGAAATCCGTCTCGAAAAGCTGGGACCGAAGGGCGGCGGCATAAGCGTCCATTTGGTCCTCCCGGCGGGGGAGGGAGTAGAAGTCGCAGTAGACGCACTTTTNCTNGNAGANGGGGACGTGNATGTAGATACNAAGAGGCTTGTTCATCCCATGCGCTCCCGGACGTAGTCCACGGGGACGTCCATGCGCGCCGCCGTCTGCTCCGGCGTCAGGCCGGAGTCCAGGAAACGGCGGCAGACCGCCGTCATGCGCTCCCCCACCTCAATGATATGCCCGTCCGGGTCGCGGAACCGCACCACCCGCTGGCCCCAGGGGTGTTCCTTCACCGGGTGAATGTATGCAACGGCAAGGGTTTTCAGCCTTTTCGCAAAGCCGTCAAAATCGTCTTCTTCAAAATAGACCTCGGCGGCGTTCCCGCCAAAGGAGACGGTTTTCCCGCCGATAAACTCCCGCCAGGTTTCCAGCGTCTGTAAGCAAAGTCCGCCGGTCAGGGTCTTATTGGCCCCGAAGTCCAGAACTACCCGGAGCCCCAGGACAGCCTCATAAAACGCCAGCGACCGCTCCATATCGGTGACCGCCAGCAGGGGATTTTTCAACTCCATACGGGGGACCTCCTTGATGTTTAGCTGTCCCCATAGTACCACAACCGCCCGCCGGATTCAATACCGCCCTCCCGGGGGAATATTTCCGCCCCCGGAGGCAACACTATCCAGGAAATCCAACATGAAAAGAGGATGCTTTCCATGGACATGTCTCCCAAGGAATATCAGGCTTACGTCAAGCAGAAAGCGAAGAAGTCCCCCATTGTCACGGACGTGACCCTGGCCTTTGTCATCGGCGGGGCCATCTGCGTGCTGGGCCAGGCCATTACCAACGGCTGGAGCGCCGCGGGCCTGAACAAGGAGGAGGCGGGCACCGCCGCCTCCTGCACGCTGGTGTTCCTCTCCGCCCTGCTGACGGGGCTGAACCTCTACGGCAAGCTGGCCCGCTACGGCGGGGCGGGGACGCTGGTGCCCATCACGGGCTTTGCCAACGCCGTGNTGTCCCCGNCCATCGACNTCAAGAGCGAGGGCNTTGTCACCGGCATGGCGGCGAAGATGTTCACCGTGGCGGGGCCGGTCATCGTCTTCGGCACCGTGGCCTCGGTGCTGTACGGCGTGATTTTGAAGCTCTCCCGGCTNNAAGGCTTCCGGGCTTTTNCGCGAGGAAAGGNCGTCCATGCCCGGCATGGACGGCCTTTGTTCATCATAAGCCCTAGGAGCCCTTCCGGCTCTTGCGCTGGGCGGCGAAGATGTTTTCCGTGATCTTGTCCTGGTCGGCCTCGTTCATCTCCAGGAACTGGCAGCCGTACTCCCGGGNGCCGTCTTCCTTTTCAATGACCCGCAGCACCTGACAGTACATGATGGAGGGGTCCCGATCCTCCAGCAGCTTCACGGTCAGAAGGAGCTTATCCCCCTCCCAATACTGCTGCTCCGAGGAAACGCGGGCNCCGCCCACGNTGATGTTCAGCNGCTTGCAGGGGAACTCCCCGGCGTTCCGGCCGCTGAACTTGGTGATGCTGGCGTCCAGGTTCGTGTCCAGGCGGAAGAAGGCCCGGTCGTTGCCCACCCGGGCGACATACAGGTGGGACACCAGCCAGATGTGCTTGGGCTGGGGGGTGATGAAGCCCTCCATATACACGGCCTTCCGCAGGTGGTCGTGATAGCCTCGGATGTGGACGGGGAAGGACTCCGCCTCGGAGCAGTCCTTCAGCAGGGAAACCTCCGCCTCGGAGTACTGGTGCAGCTCCGCCGTGGTCCGCTGGGGGTACATCAGCTTGGCCACGAAGAGCATCTGCCCGTCCTTGGTGGTCACTTCCACCCGCATGTGGGAGTAAACGGACACGTCCTCGGAGGTATCCACAGGCTTGGGCGGAGGAGGGGGCTCCGGCGCTTTCTTCTTCAATTTATCAAACAGTCCCACAATGGTTCACTCCTATGGTCTTGTTACCGGATTTTTCTGGCCTCCACATAGTAGCGCTTGTCCTGGGCGTGGNCCATGGTGAAGGTCTTCCGGGGAAGCACGCCGTCGGCCATGACGGTTTTGAACAGCTGCTGCTTGCCCATGGCGGGCAGCTTGAAGCCGATGGCGCCCGCCTGGCGGCCCAGGCGGTCCGTGACCTCGNCGCCGTGGATGTAGTCGATTTCGCCGCCGTGGTCCTTCACATAGGCGTCCAGGAAGTCCTGGAGGGTGCCCACCGCCAGCTGGACCCGGGGCTGGGGCACGGTGAGGAAGCCCTGGCCCCCCGCGTGGGTGTAGGCGATGACATGGCCCTCGCCCTTGGCCTCATACGCGCCGGGGTAGTAGGCCTTGAACGCGTCCAGGACCTCTTCCGGCTCCACGCCGAAGACGCAGCGGTGGATGGGCTCGAACTGGAGGGCGCCGTCGTGGTTGTTCACCACCTCCACCAGGGCGTACCGGGCGGGGAGGGAGGCCCATTCACTTTCCGGCGTGACCTTCTTCAAATCCTCATAGCACTGCTTGGCGGTGGCTAGGGAGTGGTTTCCGTCACCCACGGCGAAGAGCAGGGGCGGAACGTCCTTCACGCCGTACTTCCAGGCCTGTTCCTCCGCGGAGCAGAGGGCCGACAGGGCGTCCGCCGTCTCATCCATCTGGGCGGCGGTGAGCTTCCAGCCGGTGATGGAGCCGCCGCCCTGCTGGAGATCAAAGGCATAGAGCCGCTCCATCTCCCCGGAGGCCCGGGTCAAAGGCTCGATCACCGTCTTGTTCGGGTCGTCGATGAGGAGCATGACGTGGGGCAGCTCGATGGGGGCGTCTTTGCGCACCTTCACCCGGGGGGGGATGCGGGAGAGGACGGTGCCCTCCGTGGCGCGGATCAGGGCCCCGGAGCCGGGGGTGAAGTCGTACTGCTCCAGATCCACCATGCCGATCAGGCCGTGGCGGATTTTCCCGTCGGACTGGACCCGCTCAATATAAATCAGGCTCTCCTCCAGCGTCTCGAACAGGCCGCTGTCCAGGTACTTGCCCATGGCGGCGTTGACGGCGGCGATGCGCTCTTCCACGTCCGGGGCGTTCAGCGCCGCCTCGGGGAGGATGAGCCGCAGGGAGGAGGGAGCGTCTGCCACGGTGTCCTCCACCGCCTGCCAGTACTCTGGCTGGGAGGTGAACTGGTCGCAGGCCACCACCGCCCAGCGGGTCATGTCCGTACCCTTTTTGGGCAGGAGGATGTCGGCGGGGTAAAAGCCCAGTTTTTCAAATTTCGGATTCATGCCGGATCTCCCTTCCTACTTATTTTTTTCGCAGCCCTACAGGGCGGCCTTNATGGCGGCCAGCAAATCGCCGAACTCCTCATAGGCGGGGAGCTCGGGGTAGTCCTTTTTAATCTGCTCGGTGCTCTTGAAGAGGAAGCCCGCCTTGCTGGCCTGGATCATCGCCAGGTCGTTGAAGCTGTCCCCGGCGGCGATGGTCTCATAGCCGATGGACTGGAGGGCCTTGACGGTGGTGAGCTTGGACTTCTCGCAGCGCATTTTATAGCCGGTGATTTCGCCGCTGTCCGCCACCTCCAGGGTGTTGCAGAAGATGGCGGGCCAGTTCAGCTTTTCCATCANGGGCTTTGCGAACTGCTCGAAGGTGTCGCTGAGAATCAGGACCTGGGTGATGGAGCGGAGCTCGTCCAGGAAGTCCTTGGCTCCGGGGAGGGGGTCGATTGTCGCGATGGTGGCCTGAATTTCCTTGAGGCCCAGGCTGTGCTCTTTCAGGATGCCGAGGCGGAAGTTCATCAGCTTGCCGTAGTCGGGCTCGTCCCGGGTGGTGCGGCGGAGCTCCGGGATGCCGCTGGCCTCGGAAAAGGCGATCCAGATTNCGGNNACCAGGACGCCCTCCATGTNAAGACAGACAATGTTCATAGTCACATCTCCTTGATGTTCCAGATTGGAAAGTGTACTGCCTGTAGTATACCAGAGTTTCCCGCGCTTGTCACCCTTTATTTCGGAGGGGGCGGGGCTTGCTTTTTTGGGAATCCTATGCTATCTTTTAACCGCAAGGCGTCAAGCGAGATTTTCCGCATTTCATTTACTACATCAGCTTTTGATGGAAACGAGGTAATTGCTATGGACTTCCAGACCCTCTCCGCCGCGCGGTATTCCCTGCGCAAATTCGACTCCCGGCCTGTGGAACAGGAAAAGCTGGACCTGATCCTGGAAGCCGNGCGGANCGCCCCCACGGCCCACAACTACCAGCCCCAGCGCATCTTCGTCCTCCAAAGCCCCGAGGCCCTGGAGAAGGCCGACGCCTGCGCCGGGTCCCATTTCAANCCCCCGGTCATCCTGGCGGTGGCCTACGACCCCGCCGTCTCCTGGAAGCGGGAGTACGACGGCAAGGACCATGGAGAAATCGACGCCGCCATCGCCGCCGCCCAGATGATGCTTCAGGCGGCGGACCTGGGGCTGGGTACCACCTATGTGGGCATGTTCGAGCCGGACAAGCTTCTGGCGGCCTTCCCGGAGATGGCGGGGACCTGCCCCATCGCCCTGCTGCCCCTGGGCTATCCGGCGGAGGGCGCTCACCCCGCCCGGCTCCACACGGACCGCCGTCCCCTGGAGGAGCTGGTGCAATACCTGTAACGCCGAAAAAACGGAGGCTGCCGCCCGGCAGCCTCCGTATTGTTCAGCGTCTTCTCCTCGGCCCCCGATAGCCGCCCCGGCGGCCCCCGCCGCCGACGC
>NZ_CAJMXG010000100.1:0-10340 GCF_905219725.1 Oscillibacter sp. CU971 | reverse complement strand
GTCATAATCAATGCGAGAACCAGGGACAGGAATTTCTTCATTGAACATTCCTCCTTTAAAGATTACGGTCCGCTCGAGCTTACGATGCCCCCTCCAGGATTCGTGTCGGGGCTAGCCGATCCCACATCAAGCCTGGAATTGGCCTCTTCCGCCCGTCGTCCGCAAATGCAATCTATCAGGAAAAAAAAGCCCTGACAAGGCTTTTTCCGGCCTTTTAACCGAACTGAAAACCGCCATACGATAGCCTTTGGGTATTTGCTGGAAAGGAATAACGCAATCCAATTTTTCCCAAAAAGTGAAGCCGGGCGGCAGTTCCCTTTGGCGAAACGCTCCGCCCCTGCCCCCGGCTTCCAAGAAAGTTATTCGGCTTTTCGTTTCTCCCGCTCCGGGAGGAAGTATTTCTGCCCCAGCTGGACCAGGGCCCCCTCCTCCACCATGCGGTGGAGCACCAGGGTGCACTGCTTCGGCTGGATGTGAAGGAGGTCTACGATGTCCTGCCGGTAGGCGAAACCCGCCCCGGCCAGATACTCCAGGATGGCCTCCCGGTGCCGCTCCGGCGGAACCACGGTGCCGGGGAGGTAGTACTTGCCCCCCACGCGGACCAGCCGTCCGTGCTCCGTCAAGCGGCGCAGGCGGGCGTATGTAGCGGTCTTGGACAGGCTCAGCAGCTCCGNCACGTCTCCCCGGGAGACAAAGCCCTGCTCCAGGGCCCGCCGGAGGATGCGCTCATCCTCTATATCCCGGCAGTCGTCCCGTTTCAGGTCTCGGAGGGTTGCCCGCTCCAGCCCGCCCCGGATCAGCGCGGCCCGGGTGAGCCGGGACAGCCGGGGAAGGTCCAGGGGCTTTCGGGACTGCTCCGTCAGGAGGACATGTGGGTCCTCCCCCGGGTCCCTCCGGCGGTGTTCCTCCTCCAAAATCCGCCGGAGGGCGCTGGTGATGGTCACGCTCCGGTCCGGCAGATGAAGAACCCCCTCCTGGAAATCCANCTGCTCCCAGGTANGCGCGATCATCTCCTGGGCCTGGAGGCCCAGCTGCCAGCCCATCCACATAGCCAGGCCCGCCGCTGTGTCCCGCTCTGCCTGGAGAAGCTTCCAAAGCTTAAACTCGTCCACCTGGGCGGCCGGGGACTTCGGCGCTTTTCTGGCCGGGGCGCTGGCGGAAAAGCGGAGCTGCAAAGTCGCAACCTCCACGCCGCTAACCCGGGCAGCCTCAGGCCAGTCCATTCGGTCCAGACAGCGGATGATCCAGTCATAGCGCAGATCCAGCAGCCGCACGCCTTTCAGCCCGCCCCGGTCCAAGGCCAGCCGGGCGATNCGGGAAANGGATTCCAGCCGCNTCGGCTTCCGCTCCCGGNCGGAGAGGAGAACATGCGGGTCCCCCGGTTCCCCCCGGGCTTCCCGGGCCTCCTGAAGCTTCCAGAGGAACGCACGCATCTCCTGGTCCAGGGGCACCATCCGGCCCGGAAGCTCCAGCCTGTTATCCAGGAAGGAAATCTGATCCCAAGTCAGGGCGGCGATTTCCTCCCGGGTCAGCCCCTCCAGCCAGGCAAGACGGAGCACCAGCGCCTCCGGTCCCGTCTGCTCCTGCTCCAGCAGACGGCGCAGGGCGGTTTCGTCCAACCGTCGGTTCTTTTCCTCCATGTGCTCCTTCCCCCCCAGCGTTAAGTTATTTTCATCTGACAAGTCAGGCGAACTTTTTGAAATAACTTCCAATCCCGCCTGTCAAATCGGCCTTATCCCCCGCCGGCGGTTTCCTCTCCCTCTCCGCGGGCGCCGAATCGCTCCACGCCCGTGAGATCCCAGCAGCCGTGCCGGGTCACCAGCCCGCCGGACAGACGGCCCTGACGCACAGTAAAGATGGCGTCATACGGCTCTTTATCCACCTGGCACCGCAGTGCGCCGGAAATCAGATATTTGCCGCTTTGCAGCACGCTGCCGGAAAAACGGTTCCGGCGGCTGAGCAGGCGCAGCTCCCCGGAGACGGTTCCCGCCTCCTCCAAAAGCAGCAGCTCTCCTGCCCGGGGGCCCAACTGGCTTTGCAGTATAACGGTGTAACAGACTTTTTTCACAGCATCACTTCCTGTTATGGTTCGATTATAAATAGGCAAGCGTTTTTACCAAAGGGACAATTTTGTAAAAACCGTCTAATTTTGGACATAATTGAAACAATTGTCAAAATCCTCCCGTTTTGTGTCGACTGAATGAAAAAAGAGGGCGGGAAAACCCGTCCTCTTTGCATGNTCCGCCCANCAGGGCATTGGATTCCAATCGCCCCGCTCCTGTAAGGTCTGCCACATGGCTCCCGCCGCGCTTCGCTCCGCCGCCTGTTCCAGCGCGTCCGCTAACTCCTCCGGCCGCAGAACCTCGCCGTTTCGAACCCAGCTCTCTATCAGGGACAGCAGCAAGGCCCGGCCCCATCGCCGTTCCCGCTCTGCCGCCTCCTGATCCGGCGGCGCGCCGCATCGGTTCCGATAATAAGCCTGAACCGCTTTCAATACTTCTTCCAAAGGAATCATTTCCCCCAGCCCCGTCTGGCCGCCCTGCTCCAGAACCGCCCGGTAAAACGCCCGCTCCTCCCCGGCCCTGTCCAGCAAATCCAAAAAGGCCTGCCGCCAGGTAATGCAGTCCGCCAGGCGGTTTGTCAATAAGACACGCTCCTGCCGGACGGTCCAGGCGAAAAGGTCGTAAACATCCTTGAAGTGGTAATAAAAAGACTGCCGCCGGAGTCCGTACATCTCCGTCAGTTCCCGGACGCGGAGCTGGTCCAGCGGTTTTTGCCTCAGCAGCGCCCGCAGGGCGGCGCCGAGCTCCTGCCTGGTTCGATTTTCATGTCCCGGCATAAACTCCTCCTGACCGCCGGAGCTCCCTTCCCCGGCGCATTTGAATAATCTCCGGCCTGTCCGGCGGAAAGCCCGTTTTTTCGCCGCTTTAAGCATACTCTACGCCCTCCTTCCCGTCAAGATTTCCTGCTTTTTCATTTTTCCATTTCCCTCGACAAATTCAGACAAGTTATTTCCCGCTTCTTGTGTATCATATCCATAGAACCCAGCTACATTTTGTGTTTCATCAGAAAGGAAGACCTGCTATGACCGCACTTTCCAAAGAATACCTGCTGCTGTTTAACGCCGTCACCGACGCAGAACGGACCCTGTTCCAGCTGCGGGAGGCCCTGCTGGAATCCCAGCGGCAGGNGGAGGAGCTTTTTCTGGAGGAAACGGCCTGGGACAGTCCCCCCGATGAAGCCCGGCCGGTTTCANAAGCTGTCGGAAAAGCCGTNGACCTTCCGCTGTAAATGGGGTACAATGGTTTTATATTCCGGCAGCCGCTGCCATGGCAGGGGNCCTTCCGCGGGAAGGCCCCCTCTTTAATNTAAGGTTGAACGCCGCCGCCGGACCCCATGGAGGTCGCCTATGCCCAGTATCTCTGTCNTCGTCCCCGNCTACCAGGCGGAGAAGTTCCTGCACCGCTGTCTCGACAGCGTAGCCCGCCAGACCTTTTCCGATTGGGAGCTCATCCTGGTGGATGACGGGTCCACCGACGGCTCCGCCGCCCTGTGCGACCGGTTCGCCGCCAAGGACNATCGGGTTCGCGTCNTTNACCGGANGAAGAACCAGGGCGTCAGCGAGGCCCGGAACCTGGGAATCAACGAGGCCAAGGGGGACTATATTGCCTTTCTGGACGCCGACGACTGCTATGAGTTCCAGGCTCTGGAAACCCTTTGGAATCTCCGGGAGCAGTCCGGCGCGGACGCCGCCGCCTGCGGCCTTACCTATCTCTGGCCCGGCGGGAAGCAGTCCGTNCAGGCCCAGCTCCCCGCCGGGGTCTACGGCGGNGNCGAGATCCGCGAGAAACTGGTCCTTCCCCTGACAGGGGATCGCCTGACCCAGCCGGTGTTCAACGGCTACAGCGTCTGCTACCTCTTCTCCACGGAGCTCATCCGCAAAAACCACATTGCCTTCGACGGCCCTTATTTANAGGACGAGCTCTTCGTCCTGGAGTATTTCTGCAACGCCCGCACCCTGGCGGTGACGGACCAGCCCCTCTACCGCTACTTCCTTCACGGGGAGTCCGCCACCCACCACTACATGAAGAATTTCCCTCAGGTCTTCGCCCGCTTCATGGAGCGGAAAGAGGCGCTGGTTTCCAAGTACGGCCTGGAGTCCCTCCGGCCCCAGTGGCGGGAGAGCTNCAACTGGGCGGGCCTTCTGATTGCCGTGGGCAACGAGTACGCCCGGGACAACCCCAAATCCATCCGCCAGCGGCAAAAGGCCGTCNAGGAGTTCTGCCAGCGGCCGGAGATGCAAAAGGCCATTCGCGAAATCGCTCCCGCGGGCCTCAGCCCCAACAAGCAGATGGTGGCGAACCTGGTCCGGGGAAAACACTTCTTCACCCTGACCCAGCTCTACCGTTTGAAAAACCGCATTTGAGGAAAACGCCATGACTCTTTTAAAAGAAAGCTATCTCTGCCATCTTCTGTCCCTGCTCCTGGCCGCCTATCAGCACAGCGCTCTGCACCGCCTGGCCGTCCGGCTGGGGGCCTGGTGCAGCCGCCAGATAGAGGAAAGCGCCATTCTCCGCCCCCTGTGCCGGGAGGGGGCCGCTGCCCGCTCCTGGCCGGACAGCCAGGCCTGCAAGCTTTTCAGCCGCCTGGTGAACCTGCCGGGCCGTCTGCTCCGCAAGTTCTANCTACTTTTGGAGGNGACNTTTGAAACCAGCTTCTTCGCCCAGCTGGCCTNCCGCCTGGGGGATGAGACCGCCGTGGCCGAGGGCTGGCTGATTCTCCTCCTTTGGANCATCCCCTATGAGTNCTGGAACAACGCCTACACCCTCATGGCCTTCCTGCTCCTCCTGCTCCTGCTCCACGCCGGGGCCATGGGCCGGGGGGACCGGAGGCTGGATGTGGAGGCCATCGGCTTCTTCCCCGCCCTCTTCTTTGGGGCGGTGGTCCTGGGCGTGGTCTTCTCCCTGACCCGGAACGCCTCCACCCGGTTCCTCGTCTACCACATTTCCGCCGCCCTCTGCGTGCTGGTAACCGTCAGCGCCCTGCGCTCCGCGGAGGAGCTCAAGCGCCTGGCGGCGGGGGCCTCCGGCTGCNTGGCCGTCTCCTNCCTGTACGCCATTTTCCAGCGTCTCTCCGGCCTGGAGGTCAACGAGTCCTATGTGGACATGGACCTGAACGCCGACATGCCCAGCCGGGTTCTCTCCTTCTTCGATAACCCCAACACCTTCGCTGAGGTGCTGATCCTCCTTCTGCCCCTCACCCTGGCCCTGATTCTGTGCTCCAAACATTTTATTTCCAAGCTGGCGGCCTCCGCGGCCTTTGTCCTGGGCGCCGCCGCCCTGGGCATGACCTACTGCCGCGCCGCCTGGATCGGCATCGCCTGCGCCATGGTGGTGATGATTTTCCTCTGGAAGCCCAAGCTGCTGCCCCTCTTCTTCGCCCTGTGCCTTCTGGCGGTGCCCTTCCTCCCGGGCAGCATCTGGAACCGCATCCTCACCATTTTCGACGCCTCCGACTCCTCCACCAACAGCCGCTTTCCCCTGTTCAAGGCGGGGCTGGAGGTTATCACCCGCCGCCCCCTCTCCGGCGCGGGCCTGGGCACCGCCGCCGTCCAGCGCTACGTGAAGCTGCTGAACTTCTACCATGCCCGAACCCCCTTCGTCCACTCCCATAACATCTACATTCAGGTCTGGGCGGAGATGGGGGTCTTGGGCTTTGTGGGCTTCGTGGGCTCCGCCCTCTGGGGCGTAAAGCGGGCGGCCTATGCCGTCCGCCACTGTGCCGGCGGAGCCGCCAGAACCATCACCGCCGCCGCCTGCGCGGCTCTCTGCGGGGCCCTGGTCTGCGGCTTGGCAGACTACCTCTGGAACTACCCCCGAGTGATGTGCATTTTCTGGTTTGTCTTCGCCGTGGCCCTGGGCGGAGCGAAGCTCTGCGCAGAAAGCTTAAATGAACGGGAACGCCCGGTTTAAAGATTATGCCTCTGGACCTGTGTGTCCGCCCCTACGGCTGCACGCACAAAAAGCGGGTCCCCGGAGAGACGCGCCTCTCCGGGGACCCGCTTTTGCATGGCAGAGCTATTCCTCAATTTTTTGGCTGCACCCATTACAGCGCACCCAAGACAAGATATGCAAGCGCCAATTTCCCTATCCCTCAGCTCTTGCTGGGCAGCACCGAGGCGATGGACCCGGCGAAGGCGCTCAGCGGCATGGTCTGAAGCACCACATGGCCCGGCCCTGTGACCACGGTGTTAAACATCCCCTCCCCGCCGAAGAGGACGTTTTTCACCCCCTTGACGGACTGGATGTCGATGGAGCAGGTCTCGTCCATCATGGCCAGATTTCCGGTGTCCACAATCAGCTGCTGGCCCGGAGCCAGGTCGTACTCCACGGCGGATCCGTCAATTTCCAAAAAGGCGATCCCCCGGCCGGAGAGCTTCTGCATAATGAAGCCCTCGCCGCCGAAGAAGCCCGCTCCCATCTTCTTCTGGAAGAACACGGACAGCTCCACCCCCTGCTCCGAGGCCAGGAACGCGGACTTCTGCGCCACAATGGACTTGCCCGGCCCGATCTCCACCGCCCGGATGGTCCCGGGGAAGCTGGAGGCAAAGGCAATCATGCCCGGCGCGCCCTTGGCGGTGTAAAGGTTCTGGAACATGGACTCCCCGGAGAACATCCGGCCAAAGGCCTTGCCCAGGCTGCCCCCGGCGGAGGTCTGCATCTCCATATTGGGGCTCATCCACACCATGGACCCCTTTTCCGTAATNATNGTCTCCCCGGCGTTCAAATCGCAGATCACCACAGGCATGGGCTCGCCCTTGATTTCATAGTTCATCCCGCNCACTCCCTTTCGTTTTATCCCCCTTCAGGGTTTGTTATATCTTACTATAGCAAAGTCCCCTTTTCTCCGCAAGAGCCGGAAGCAAAGAGGACACCTTTTGCCTTTTTCTCCCGCATAAAGTGCCCGCCCGCGGGCATCCTAGGAGGAACACCACTGCCACAAGGAGGCGCGCTATGAACAACAAACGGATCGGGCGCCGCACCGTCGCCCTGGAGCATCCCCCCTCCGTCATCTCCTACGCCAACATCGGCGGCAAGCTGGAGGGGGAGGGCCCCCTGCGGGAGCACTTCGACGAGCTGGACCAGGACTCCTTCTTCGGGGAAAAGACCTGGGAAAAGGCGGAGTCCGCCATGCAGAAGCGGGTCCTCCAGCGGGCCCTGGANCAGATTAAGCTCAAGCACGGAGACCTGGACTATATCTTCGCCGGGGACCTCTTAAACCAGTGCATCGGCTCCTCCTTCGGCCTGCGGGAGTTCGGCGTGCCCTTCTACGGGCTCTANGGGGCCTGCTCCACCATGGGGGAATCCCTCTCCCTGGCGGCCATGGCCATTGACGGGGGCTTTGCGGAAAAGGCCGCCGCCATGACCTCCTCCCACTTCTGCACGGCGGAGCGCCAATACCGGATGCCCGTGCCCTACGGCAACCAGCGGACCCCCACCGCCCAGTGGACCGCCACCGCCGCCGGGTGCACCATCCTGGCCTCCCAGGGGGAGGGACCCTATATCACCCACGTCACCTGCGGAAAAATCGTGGACAAAGGCATCGCGGATGCCAACAACATGGGGGCCGCCATGGCCCCGGCGGCCTACGACACCCTTTCCGCNTTTTTCCAGGACACAAAAACCAAGCCCCAGGACTACGACCTTGTGGTCACCGGGGACCTGGGGGAGCTGGGCCACGCCATCGTCCGGGACTTCTTTTCCAAGGACGGCATCGACATGGGGGAGCACTTCCAGGACTGCGGTCTCCTCCTCTACAACCGGGAAAAGCAGGACATGCACGCCGGGGGCTCCGGCTGCGGCTGCTCCGCCTCGGTGCTCAACGGCTACCTCCTCTCCGGTATGCGCCAGGGGAAGTGGAAGAAAATCGTCTTCGCCCCCACCGGGGCCCTGCTCTCCCCCACCTCCAGCTTTCAAGGAGAGTCCATCCCCTCCATCTGCCACGCTCTCTGCATCTCCACCACAAAGTAACCAGGGGCCCGGATTCCGGGCCCCTTTCTACATATCCTGCAGGGAGTTCCCCAGTATCCTTGTGCGGATTCACGGTTGACCTTGGTATGAAATCAGACTATACTACCATTTGTCCTCAGCAAGTCCGATTTCATACCATAATAAGGAGCCCGCACATGGACCATTACACGCTGTTTCAGGAATACCTCCAGGCCGACCACCAAATTGATGAATTTTACCACACCCTGGCCCAGGCCCTGGGCCTGTCGGACAGCGCCCTTTGGGTACTGTGGTGCCTGGTGGAGCGAGGGGACGGCTGCACGCAGAAGGACATCTGCCGTCAAGTCTCTATCAGCAAGCAGACCGTCCACTCCTCTGTCCGGAAGCTGGAGCGGGACGGCTTTCTCTCCCTCCGTCCCAGAGAGGGNCNGGNGGTTTCCCTCTTCCTCACGGCTCAGGGCCAGGAGCTGGTCCGTNAAAAAGTCCTTCCCATCATGGCGTCCGAGCGGGCCGCTGCCGGGGGGCTGACCGAGGAGGAGCTGCGGGATATGATCCGCCTGTCCCAGAAATGGCTCTCCCTCTTCCGAAAGGCGGCGGCCTCCCTTCCCAAACCATAAANCCGCCGGAATCCCCGGCGGCCCCTGATATAAAGAGAAAGGAACTCCCTATGCACATCCATTTATCCGATCATTTCAGCTATGCCAAGCTCCTGCGCTTCACCTTCCCCACCGTCGTCATGCTGATCTTCACCTCCATCTACGGCGTGGTGGACGGCGTGTTCGTCTCCAACTACGCGGGCAAGACCGCCTNCGCGGCGGTGAACCTCATTATGCCCGCCCTGATGATTTTCGCCACGGTGGNCTTCATGCTGGGCACCGGCGGCAGCGCCGTGGTGGCCCGCACCATGGGAGAGGGGGACCTGCCCCGGGCAAACCGCTACTTCTCCCTCATCGTCGCCGCCGGCGTNCTCGCCGGCGCGGTGCTGACGGTTCTGGCGGAGCTCATCATGGAGCCCCTCTGCCTCCTTCTGGGGGCCNCAGGAGAAATGCTNCCCCTGGCCGTCCGCTACGGGCGCATTCTCTCCCTGGCCCTGGTGCCTTTTATTTTGCAAAATATGTTCCAGAGCTTCCTCGTGGCGGCGGAGCGGCCCAAGCTGGGGCTGTGGCTCACGGTGGCGGCGGGCCTGACCAACATGGTGGGGGACTGGCTTCTGGTGGGGGTCCTGCCCTGCGGCGTGGCCGGGGCGGCCATCGCCACGGTGGCCAGCTCCCTGGTGGGGGGCGTGGTGCCCCTGGTCTACTTCCTCCTGCCCAACAAGACCCCTCTCCGCCTGACGAAAACCAGACTGGAGGGCCGGGTCCTGGCCCAGACCTGCTCCAACGGCTCCTCGGAGATGATGGGGAACCTCTCCACCTCCCTGGTCAGCATCCTCTATAACTTCCAGCTCATGCGCCTCATCGGGGAGGACGGCGTGGCGGCCTTCGGGGTCATCATGTATGTGAACTTCATCTTCATCGGCGTCTTCATGGGCTACTCCATCGGCGCGGGCCCCATTGTCAGCTACCACTACGGCGCGGGAAACCAGGAGGAGCTGCGAAGCCTCCTGCGCAAGAGCCTCCTTTTGATGCTGGCTGGCTGCGCCGGGCTCACCGCCGCCGCCGTGGGCATGGCGTTTCCCCTGTCCCGGATCTTTGTGAGCTATGACGCGGACCTGCTGGCCCTCACCGCCCGGGGCTTCCGGCTGTACGCCCTGTCCTTCCTGGCCATGGGCTTCAACATCTTCGGCTCCGCCTTTTTCACCGCCCTGGGAAACGGCGTCCTCTCCGCCGCCATCGCCTTTCTGCGGACCCTCCTCTTTCAGACGGCGGCCATCTTCGTCCTGCCCCTCTTCCTGGGGCTGGACGGCATCTGGCTGGCGGTGACGGCGGCGGAAGTCCTGACCCTGGCGGTAACCGTCCTGTTCCTCCTCACCCAGCGCAGGCGCTACGGCTACGGCGGCTAACCCCGGAGATCCATCCCCGCCGTGCCCCCCACCACAATGACGGCGGGGGCCGCGGCCTCCCGGGCCCGCTCCGCGATGTCTCCCAACGTCCCCCGGATGGTCCGGGGGGCGTTTTTTCCGCCGATCACGGCAACGGGGGTATCCGGCGGCAGTCCGGCTCCGGTAAGCCCCCGGGCGATTTCCTCCAGCCGGGACAGGCCCATGAGAAACACCAGCGTCCCCCCCAGCCGGGCCAGCTCCCCCCAGCGGGAGGGCGCTCCCTCCGCCGAATCCGCCGTGCGGGCCGCAACCACGCAGAAACTCCGGCTCACCCCCCGATGGGTGACGGG
>NZ_CAJMXG010000099.1:0-10436 GCF_905219725.1 Oscillibacter sp. CU971 | reverse complement strand
GAGGCGGGCCGGGTGACGGTGAACGGCGAGACGGCCCGGCTGGGGGCCAAGGCCGACCCGGACCGGGACGAGATCCGCCTGGACGGAAAGCCCCTGCCCGCCAGGGCGGAGCCGGTGTATCTCCTTTTGAACAAGCCCCGGGGTTACGTCACCACCCTCTCCGACGAAAAGGGGCGGAAGACCGTGGCGGAGCTGGTGGCGGACTGCGGCGTCCGGGTGTACCCGGTGGGCCGCCTGGATTTGGATTCCGAGGGGCTGCTGCTGCTGACCAACGACGGCTGTCTGGCCCGGCGGCTGACCCACCCCAGCTGTGAGGTGGAAAAGACCTACCACGTCTGGGTCCGGGGTCCGGTCGAACAGGCGGCGGAACGCCTCGCCCAAATCCGGGACCTGGAGGGGGAGCCCATCCGCCCCGCCCGGGTAGAGACTCTCCGGCAGGGGAAAGAGGCGGCTAAGCTGGCCGTCACCATCCACCAGGGGAAGAACCGGCAGGTTCGCCGGATGTGCGCCGCCTGCGGCCTGGAGGTGGAGCGCCTCCGCCGGGTGCGGGAGCACACGCTGGCGCTGGGAACCCTGCCGCCGGGGAAGTGGCGGCGCCTGACGGCGGAGGAGGTCCGGGAACTGCGGGGTGGAGGCCGCGAAAGGGCCGTTTAGAAAAAATTCATATACTGTATATCTTGCATATTTTCCCCTTCTATGCTATACTGATTTCCGCTAAGCGGCGGCGCAGTATTCTAGTCAGATCTGCCGTTTCCTAGGGAGGGCCTAAAAATCCTCTGAAGGGCACATCGATGAAACCCGTGGTGCCTGCTTGATACGCCCAGTTTTGGGTGGGCGCTGGGGGGAAGTGTACTCGGTACGCTTGCGGACTCAGGGCGTTTTCCAATGGCATGGTTTATCCGACCCTGTTTCCGTGGAGACCTGTTCTTGTGCGCGGACGTACTCCCACTGTGGTAATTCCGGCCCGCGTACGAAGCAGATTGTGAACCTGCAATGCGGTGCATCGGTCTTTCGGGGCCGTAACGCTGTGTGCAGCCGTAGCCTGCCTTGAGTGGGGCGGGTGGATTAGGGAACTACGGAGGGCGGCCCCGGCCAGGGCGGCGTTCCGATCGCCCTTTGAAACCCGTTTTGCAAAAGAGGCTAAAGAAGCGGACAGACTGTGGTGGAAATCACCTAGGCTGTCCTGACGGGGCAGAAAAGGGATTGCAGTGCGGACTAAGTGGCAATCGGGTAGCGCGGAGAGGCAACGCCGCGCCGGAGCGCCGAACGGGAAACCGCCTCCATCGGCAACGAGAGGTGTGTTCCGGGGAAATCCAACCCGTACCTAAGCCGTAAGATTTACTTTTTCTGCCGCCGCCGGCTTAGCTTATAAAACATAAGAGGCCGTCCCCCATGGGCGGTCCTTTCGGGAGGTTCCTTTGAAAAAACAGCAGAAGGGAAAGGCCTCTTCCCCATATCGTTGGGCCCTTACGGTCTTTTTGATGGCGGTGGTCCTCTCCGCCGTGCTGAGTCTGGCGTCGGAGTCGATGCTGGAGGGCGCGGNCGTGACCGCCGCTCTTTTGATGCTGGCGCTGTTCATCGGCCTGGGCATTTTATTCGACATTATCGGCGTGGCCGTCACGGCGGCGGACCCCAAGCCTTTTCACGCCATGGCCTCCCACAAGGAGAAGGGGGCCAAGCAGTCGCTGATGCTGCTGCNGAACGCGGGGCGGGTCTCCAGCGTCTGCAACGACGTGGTGGGGGACATCTGCGGCATCGTCAGCGGCGCCACGGGGGCGGTGATTGTCACCCAGCTCCAGCGTGCGCTGAATTTGCGGACGATGCTGATTTCCGTGGCCNTCACGGCCCTGGTCTCCGGNNTGACCATCGGCGGCAAGGCCCTGGGCAAGACGGTGGCCATTAAAAAGAGCACCCAGGTGGTCTATTGGGCCGGGCTATTTTTGTACCTGTTCCACCATTGAGAGGAGAAGCTATGCTTTTGGATTCCATCCACTCTCCCGCCGACGTCCGGGCGCNGCCGGAGGGCCAGCTCCCCCAGCTCTGCCAGGAGCTGAGGGAGTTTCTTGTAAAGAGCGTCTCTAAGACCGGGGGGCACCTGGCCTCCAACCTGGGGGCGGTGGAGCTGACGGTGGCCATCCACCGGGTCTTCGACACGGAGCGGGACCGGCTGGTCTTCGACGTGGGCCACCAGTGCTACGTCCATAAAATGTTAACGGGCCGGCGGGAGCAGTTTGCCACCCTCCGCCAGCTGGATGGCCTCTCCGGCTTCCCCAAGCCCCACGAGAGCGTCCACGACGCCTTCATCGCCGGGCACGCCTCCAACTCCGTTTCCGTAGCCCTGGGCATGGCCCGGGCCCGGACCCTGGGAGGGGAGGACTACCGCGTCCTGGCCCTCATCGGCGACGGGGCCCTCACCGGAGGGCTGGCCTACGAGGGGCTGAACAACGCCGGGGCCTCCGGCGAGCCCCTGATTGTCATTTTGAACGACAACGGCATGTCCATCAACCTCAACGTGGGGGCCATGCCCTCCCATTTGGCCCGGCTCCGGTCCCGGCCCGGGTATTACCATTTCAAAAAGTGGTACCGGAGCTTGTTTGGCCCCCGGCCCATGAAAAATCCCCTCTACCGCTTTAACCACAAGATGAAGACCTTCTTGAAGCGGAGCCTCTTTCCCGGGAGCACCCTCTTTGAGGACATGGGCTTCACCTACCTGGGCCCTGTGGACGGCCATGACCTGCCCCGGCTGTGCGACGCTCTGCGCTGGGCCCGGGAATTGGACTGCCCGGTGGTGGTCCATGTGAACACCGTCAAGGGCAGGGGCTGCGCCTTCGCGGAGCGGAACCCGGACATGTACCACGGCGTGGGCCCCTTCGACCCCGAGACGGGCCTTTTGAAAAAGGCGGGGGAGGAGAGCTTTTCCTCCGTCTTCGGCAAGGCTCTGGCGGACTTCGCCCGGGAGGACGCCCGGGTCTGCGCGATCACCGCCGCCATGGCCGACGGCACCGGCCTTTCCGGCTTTGCCAAGACCTTCCCCGACCGCTTTTTCGACGTGGGCATTGCCGAGGGCCACGGCGTTTCCATGGCGGCGGGCATGGCGGCTCAAGGACTGTTGCCGGTCTTCGCCGTGTATTCCACCTTTTTGCAGCGGGGCTATGACATGCTCATTCACGACGTGGCCCTGGAGAAGCTCCATGTGGTCCTGGGCGTGGACCGGGCGGGCCTGGTGGGGGCCGACGGCGAGACCCACCACGGCTGCTTTGACGCGCTGTTTCTCCCGGCCCTGCCGGGCTATACCGTCCTCTGCCCCGCCAGCTTTGCCGAGCTGCGGCATATGCTGCAAAGGGCCCTCTTTGCGCTGACCGGCCCCGTGGCGGTCCGCTATCCCCGGGGGGGAGAGGGGGCCTACCGGGACGACGCCTCGGACAAGCCGCTGGTCCGCCTCCGGGCGGGGCGGGACGTGACCCTGCTGAGCTATGGCGTGCTGGTAAACCAGGCATTGGCGGCGGCGGCGCTGCTGGAGAAAAAGGGCATCCGGGCGGAAGTCCTGAAGCTGAATCAGATCGCCCCCCTGGACGGGGCGGTTTTGGCGGACTTTTTCCAGGAAACGGATATCCTATTGGTGCTGNNGGACTGCTTCGGCGCGGGCTGTGTGGGCCAGCGCGTGGCCGCCATTCTGGCGGGAGAGGGCCGGGCCCCCAAAAAGCTGATCTTAAAGAACCTGGGCCGGACCTTTGCCCCGGAGGGCGGCGTCCCTCAGCTGGAGGAGCGCTTCGGCCTGGATGCCGCCGCCGTGGCCGCGGCGGCGGAGGAGGCTTGCCATGAGCGATAAAATGAGATTGGACCTGCTTTTAGTGGAGCGGGGCCTGGAGGAGAGCCGCCAGCGGGCCCAGGCCGTTATCATGAGCGGCGTGGTCTACGTGGACGGCCGGAAGGCGGATAAGCCCGGCATGGCGGTCCCCGCCGCCGCCGCGGTGGAAGTCCGGGGGGACAAGCTCCCCTACGTCAGCCGTGGCGGGCTGAAGCTGGAGAAGGCCATGGCGGCCTTTCCCGTCCATTTGGAGGGGGCCGTCTGCGCCGACATTGGGGCCTCCACCGGGGGCTTCACGGACTGCATGCTCCAAAACGGCGCGGCCAAGGTCTACGCCGTGGACGTGGGCCGGGGCCAATTGGCCTGGAAGCTGCGAAGCGACCCCCGGGTGGTCTGCCTGGAGCGGACCAACGCCCGGTATCTCAGCCGGGAGCAGGTGCCGGAGGAGCTGGTCTTCGCCTCGGTGGACGTGAGCTTCATCTCCCTGAAATTGATCCTGCCCCCCCTGGCGGCCCTGCTGGCGGAGGGGGGACAGGCGGTCTCCCTGGTGAAGCCCCAGTTTGAGGCGGGCCGGGAGAAGGTGGGGAAGAAGGGCGTGGTCCGGGACCCCGCCGTCCACTTGGAGGTTTTGGAGCGCTATCTGGACCACGCCGCGGAAGCGGGGCTGACGGTGCGGGGCCTGACGTACTCCCCCATCCGGGGGCCGGAGGGGAACATCGAGTACCTGGGCTTCCTGCAAAAGGGCGGCGGCGCGGCGGCGCCCTTTGATTTAAAGGCCCTGGTGGAGGAGTCCCACCAGGTCTTGAAGGAACACGGAGAGGGGGAGCGCCCATGAGCGCCAAGAAGATCATCCTGTGCCCCAATCCCAACCGGGATCAGGGCATGAAGGCAACCCGGGCGGCGGAGGGTATCCTCCGCCAGATGGGCTTTCAGACGGTGGTGTGCTCTCCCTTCCGGGACCGGAAGGAGGGGGCCTTCGGCGACTATGATGTCCAGCCCCTGCCCCAGGAGCTCCGGGGGGCGGATCTGCTGATTACCTTTGGCGGGGACGGGACCATCCTCCACCTGGCCAAGCTGGCGGCCCTTCACAAGATGCCGGTGCTGGGCGTGAACATGGGGGGCCTTGGATTTGTGGCCGAGCTGGAGGTCTCTGAGCTGGAGCAGCTCCGCAGACTCAAGGACTGGCAGTTTGAGATGGAACAGCGGATGATGCTGGATGTCTCCGTCTTCCGGGACGGGCGGCAGATCTATACGAATCTGGGGCTGAACGAGGCCGTCANCCGGGAGGGCCCCATCTCCCACGTCATTCATTTGAAGATCTCCTCCGATGGGCGGCATCTGGCGGACATTGCCGGGGATGGCGTGATTGTGGCGACCCCAACGGGGTCCACGGCTTACTCCCTCTCCGCCGGGGGGCCGGTGGTGGAGCCGGTGGCCCAGACCATGGTGGTCTGCCCCATCTGCATCCACAACATGCGCTTTTCCTCCTACGTCCTCAGCCCCGAGCACACGCTGACGGTGGAGTTGGAGCGGAACGGGCGGAAGCCGGTTTACCTTTTCGTGGACGAGAGCCGGGCCTTTGCCCTGCGGGCGGACGATAAGATTCAAATCCGCCGCTCCCGCTACGTGACCCGGCTGGTGCGGCTGACGGAGCGGAGCTTCTGCGAGATCTTCGCTCAAAAAATGCTTCCGGGAGGGATGGACACATGAAACTTGACCGGCAGGCCGTGATCCTGGAGATCATTGCCCAGGAGAACATCGAGACTCAGGAGCAGCTGCTGACCCGGCTCCAGGCCCGGGGGCTCCGCTGCACCCAGGCCACCATTTCCCGGGACATCAAGCAGCTCCATCTGGTAAAGGAGCCGGCGGGCCAGGGGGTCTATAAGTACGCCGTCTCCGGCAACCGGACGACGCTGAACGTGGCGGCGAAGCTGCGGACCATCTTCCGGGAGTGCATCGTCAGCATCGATTATGCCCAAAACATCGTGGTGGTGAAGACCATGCCGGGACTGGCCAACGGGGCCTGTTCCGCCCTGGACAATATGGACATGAACGACATCGTGGGCTCCCTGGCGGGAGATGACACCGCCCTGCTGGTGATGCGGAACACCGAGGCGGCGGAGCTGCTCTGCCAGGAGATAAAGGATATGCTTTGACTTAAAGAGGGGACTTCGTCCCCCCTTTAGATTCCCCCCACNAGTGACATCGGTCNCTGANGACGCCGCCCCAGGCGGCTAAGGTCAAGGAATTTTTGTGACGCGCATGTCGTCACAAAAATGATTTTAAAATGGAGGAGACGGCCGCCATGCTGGAGCTTCTGCACATCGAAAATATTGCGGTTATTGAGGAGGCGGACATCCAATTCCGCCCGGGCTTCAACGCCCTCACCGGCGAGACCGGAGCGGGCAAATCCATCGTCATCGACGCCATGGGGGCCGTCCTGGGGGGCCGGACCTCCCGGGACCTCATCCGTACCGGGGCCGCCAAGGCCTTCGTCAGCGCGGAGTTCTCCTCCGTCCCGGCGGAGCTGCCGGGCCTTCAGGAAAACGGTGTTTCCCCTGACGAGGATGGGAATCTGTTGCTTCAGCGGGAAATCTCCGGCGACGGAAAGAACGCCTGCCGTGTCAATGGGCGCCCCATCNCCGNGGCCCAGCTCCGGNAGATTGGCGGGGAGCTCTTGAATATCCACGGCCAGCACGACGGGGCCCAGCTTCTGGACGAGGAGCTCCACGGGGCCTATCTGGACCGCTTCGGCAAAACGGAGGAGCCCTTGGGAGCTTACCTAAGGGCTTACACGGTGCTCTCGGGCCTTCGGGAGCAGATCAGGGCCCTCCAGATGGACGAGGCGNAGAAGGCCCGGCGGGTGGACAGCCTCCGCTTTCAAATCGGCGAGCTGGAGCGGGCGGAGCTCCGCCCCGGCGAGGAGGAGGAGCTGGAAGCGCGGCGGAATCTTCTGCGCAACGGCGAGAAATACCTCTCCGCCCTCTCCGGCGCGGATTACTGCCTCTCCGGCGACGACGAAAGCGCCGGGGCGGTAAACCAGCTCCGGGACGCGGAGGAAGCCCTCTCCGGCGTGCGGAACCTGGACGAGGAGCTGGAGGCGGCGTACAAGCGCCTGGGGGCTTTGCGGAGCGAGGCCTATGACCTGGCGGAGACCATCCGGGACCTGCGGGGGGCCTTCGACTTCTCCCCGGAGGAGCTGGACGCGGCGGAGAGCCGGGCGGACCAGCTCTACCGCTTGAAGAAGAAATACGGGGCCACCGTGGAGGAGATGCTGGCCTATTTGGACCAGCGCCGGGCAGAGCTGGACGCCATCGAGACGGCGGACGACACGAGGATTCTCCTGGAGAAGAAACTGGTCAAGGCGGAAAAGGCCGTTGGGGCGGCGGGGGCGGCCCTGACAAAGGCACGGAAGGCGGCGGCGGCGGTCCTGGAGGCCCGCATTCAAAAGGAGCTCCGGGACCTGGACATGAACCGGGTCCGGTTTGCCATCGACTTTGCGGAAAAGGACCCCGGCCCCGACGGCTGTGACGTGGTCCGCTTCCTGATGTCCGCCAACGCCGGGGAGGATTTGAAGCCCATCTCCAAAATCGCCTCCGGCGGCGAGCTGGCCCGGATCATGNTGGCGCTGAAAAACGTCCTGGCGGAGCAGGAGGCCGTGGGCACCCTGGTCTTCGATGAGGTAGACACCGGCGTTTCCGGCCGGGCGGCCCAGAAGGTGGCGGAGAAGCTGGCTCAGGTGAGCCGGGGGAAACAGGTCCTCTGCGTCACCCACCTGCCCCAGCTGGCCGCCATGGCGGACACCCACTTCTCCGTGGAGAAGGGGGAGGCCAAGGGCCGGACCTACACCCATGTGGTCCTGCTGGATCGGGAGAGGCGGAAGGCGGAGCTGGCCCGGATCACCGGAGGCTCCAAGGTGACGGAGGCGCTGCTGAANAGTGNCGGAGNGCTNCTGGAGGCGGCGGAAGCCTATCGGGCAGCATTATAAGAGGTATTACAAAAGACTTTATGAAACATACGGGAGGGGCCGCTATGAAATCCAAAGCCGCTGTGAAGCGCATTATTGAGACTTTGAAGGGCGTCTATCCCGAGGGGCTGTGCTCCCTGCGGTATGAGAAGGATTACGAGCTCCTCTTTGCCGTGCGCCTCTCCGCCCAGTGCACCGACGCGCGGGTGAACCAGGTGACCCCCGCCCTGTATGCCCGTTTTCCCACCCTGGAGAGCTTTGCCGGGGCGGACCCCAGGGAGGTGGGGGAGTACATCCACTCCTGCGGCTTTTACAACGGCAAGGCCAAGGATATGGTTCTTTGC
This sequence comes from Oscillibacter sp. CU971, assembly GCF_905219725.1. Lineage (NCBI taxonomy): Bacteria > Bacillati > Bacillota > Clostridia > Eubacteriales > Oscillospiraceae > Oscillibacter > Oscillibacter sp. CU971. The sequence goes on along the minus strand of NZ_CAJMXG010000099.1, from coordinate 2,317 downwards.
GCCCAGCGGCTGCTGGCGGATTTCGGCGGGAAGGTCCCCGGCACCATGGAGGAGCTGACCAGCCTCCCCGGCGTGGGCCGGAAGACCGCCAACCTTATTCTGGGGGATATCTACGGCCAGCCCGCCTACGTCTGCGATACCCACTGCATCCGCATCACGGGGCGCCTTGGGATCACGGACGGGTCCAAGGACCCCCTCCAGGTGGAAAAGCAGCTCCGGGAGGCCCTGCCCCCCAAGGAGTCCAATAACTTCTGCCACCGGATGGTTCTCTTTGGCCGGGACACCTGNACCGCCNGGAGCCCCAAGTGCCAGGGCTGTCCCCTTGCGAAGGACTGCGACACGGCGAAGGCCGGGTAATAAGAAAACGAAGCGCCTGTGCGAGAGCACAGGCACTTTTTTGCCTTCCGGCNCATATACTGGCCTTGAAGACCGCAAAGGAGGAAGCGATATGGATGAGAAATCGGCCCAGATGGCCGAACAGCTCCGGAAGAATCCGGCGATGCTGAAATCCCTGATGCAGTCCCGGGACGGCCAGACGCTGATGCGGATGCTGACCCAGGACGACGGGGGCGCGGGACTGCGGAAAGCGGTTCANTCCGCCGCCNAGGGCGACGCCGGAGCCATGACCCAAATGGTGAGCCAGATCATGCAGAGCCCCGAGGGGGCGGCGCTGGTGGAGCGCATCAACAAGGCGGTTCAGAAATAGCTTTCATGACGAGGGGGTTGGGCCCGTATGGCGGAATTTGACGACAAGCTGAACAGCATACTGTCCAACCCGGACGCCATGAGCCAGATTATGCAGCTGGCCCAGTCCCTGGGCGGGGGAGGGGCGCAGGAATCCGCCCCGCCGCCCCCGCCGGACCAGCCCGGCGGGCAGCCGGGAGGGCCCGCCTGGGGGAATCCGCCGCAGGCCGCTCCGCCGCCCGCCGGGGGCGGTGGAGACCTGCTGTCCTCCCTGTTGGGAGGCGGAGGGCTGGACATGGGACTTCTCACCCGTCTGCTGCCCCTGATTCAGGAGCTGGGGGGCCAGCGGGACTCCAACGCCCGGAATTTACTTTACGCCCTGCGGCCCTATCTGCGGAGCGACCGCCAGGAGAAGGTGGAGCGGGCCCTCCAGCTGGCAAGGCTGTTCCACCTGGGGAAGAAATTCCTCTCGGGATGGGAGGGCTGAGGCATGTATAACCGCTACATCCGCAACGACAACGGCTCTTATACCCGCATTCCGGAAGAGGGGCCGCCGCCCGGTGGACCGCCGCCGGGAAGCCCGCCTCCGGAGGAGCGTACTTCCGGGGAAACGCAGTCCGGTGGAGCGCCCCAAGGGGGCCCTTCCCCGGGCGGCGGGCCTTCTCCGGGCGGGCCTCCGTCCGGCGGGGCCCGGCCAAACGGGCCGGGGCCTGGGCGGCCCCCCCACGGCCCGCCCCACGGCGGGCGGCCCTCGGACGGCCTGACGGGAATTCTCCAGCATCTGCTGGATCAGCTTCACCTGGACCATGTGGACACCGGGGATTTGCTGCTGCTGGCGCTGCTGTTTTTCCTCTTCCGGGAGAACGCGGACGAGGAGCTGCTGGTGGCCCTGGGGCTGCTGCTGATTTTATAGACGGAAAAAGGACGGGAATTCCCGTCCTTTCCTCGTCTCAATTTATGGGCACCATGGACTCCGTCCCGCCGTCGTCCAGCAGCACCGTGCCGTCGGGCAGGGTGAACCGGGAGGCGTCGTATTCCGTCTGGTCCACGTAGAGGGAGGTCATCCGGTAGACGGCGTTTTCCCCCAGCAGGCGCTCCGCCTGGACCAGCAGGCCGTTTTCCACGCTGACCCAATACCGGGTGGAATAGCCCGCCTCATCCGCCGCTGTCTCCACGTAGATGCAGGTCAGGGTGTCCAGGGGCCGGTAGTCCGCCAAAGAGATGTCCTCCACAGGCAGATCCAGGATGTCCTCATAGGTGGGGATGGACTGCTCCACGTCGGCGGAGAACTCTCCCGCCGGCAGTACGGCGACCTCCGCGTCCTGGTCATAGCCGTACCAAATATAAGTTTCCTCCCCATTGGTAAGGCTGATGCGGGTATTCCCGTCCGGCAGTCCCCGGTCCACCCGGGTCCAGGGCCCCCGGACGATGGTGTAGAGCTCAACCGTCCCGCCGCCGCCGTCCCAAAGGTACTCAAGGGTCATGTTCCGCCCGTAGTTTTCCGGTCTTGAGAGGCTGGAAACAGCGGCCTGGACCGTCTCAGGCGTGATCTCGACAACCGTCACGCCGGAGGAGTCGCCGCCGTCCCCGGCGGCGGGGTCCCTGGGAAGGTTGGAGGGGGGGCGGGTCATAT
>NZ_CAJMXG010000098.1:0-10535 GCF_905219725.1 Oscillibacter sp. CU971 | reverse complement strand
CGGAGGGGGTGATTACATGGCTGACCCCCACGGAGGGGGAGCGGGCCATGGGCCTGCCTGACGGCTGGACGGCGTTCGGCCACGACGGGCGGCCCGTCTCCGTCCGCGCCCGGCAAAAGGCCCTGGGAAACTCCATCGCTCTGCCCTGCGCGGAGTACATCATGGCGGGAATAAAAGAAGAATTGGAGGGAGGGAAAGGAGATAGCGATATTTGAAGCCTGCGTGACGAACCTGGGCAAATACAACGAGGGCCAGCTTGCCTATGAGCGGGTGGCGTTCCCCACCGACACGGAAACCGTACAGGCGGCCTTGGAGAAGATCGGGATAGACGGTATTCGGTATGAGGAGGTTTTTATTGCCGATTATGACGGCAGTATGCCCCAGCTCCATAAGCACCTGGGCGAGTATGAGAGCATTGACGAGCTGAACCATCTGGCCTGCCTGCTGTCGGAGCTGAACGAGTACGAGCTGGAAGTATTTGAGGCTGTCATGGACAGCGGGGAGTACACCGGGAGCGTGAAAGATTTGATCAATCTCTCTCAAAACCTGGACAGCTACAATTTTTATTCCGACATCCACACCGAGGAGGAGCTGGGGCGGATGTATATCCAGGAGCTTGAGGCCGTCCCTGTGCCGGAGCACCTGATCGACTACATTGATTATGAGGCATACGGGCGGGATGTGCGGATCAACGAGGACGGACACCTTGCTCCTGGCGGCTATGTGGTGGGCGGCGGCTCTTTTGTGGAGCACTACCACGGACTGGAGGACATTCCCGACGAACACCGGGTGTTCTCCATGCCCAAGGTTCCCATCCGGGAGCAAATGGCCGCCTATCAGGAAATGGCGAACCGGGCCTCCCAGACCACGGAGCGGCCCGCGCCCAAGGTGGACCGGGAGGAGCGGTAGCCCTCTGGACACCGTGTCCAGAGGCAGGAGGTGATGATTTTTGGTAGATGAAGATATTTCTCGGCGCACGATAGCCCTCTCCATCCGAACGGGGAAGCTGACGGCGCGGACGCTGGCCTGGGCGCTGCAGGCGGCGGGCCGGAAGATCCAAAAGGAGCGGCAGGCCCGCAAGACGCCCCACGGCAGGCAGAGCGTCAAACAGCTTATGAAGCAGGGCGAGGCGACCAACAGCCTCCCCGTGGAGGCCCCCAGGGAATTTGACCGGGTGGCCCGGCGCTGGAATGTGGACTATGCCTTTTACAAGACCGGGCCGGACAAATATCTGTTGTTCTTCAAGAGCGGGCAGGCCGACGCCATCACCGCTTGCTTTTCGGAATATTCCCGGCGTGTGTTGAAGCGTTCCAAGTCCCAGCGTGTTCCCATCCGGGAACAGCTCAAACGGGCTGCCGCTGAACTGGCCCGCCAGCCGTCCCACAAGAAAGAACGTGCAAGGGAGGCGGTGCATGAGGACAGATAGCGTCAAAAAGTATGTGATACCCAATATCCCGTACCTGTTTATTCTGTGGGCCTGCCTAAAGCTGGGGACGGCCTACCGCCTGGCCCCTGGAGCAGACTTTGCCCACAAGCTCATGGGCCTGGGGCAGAGCATCGGCCCGGCCTTTGCAGACTTTGCGCCGGGGCTCTCTCCTTTTGACTGGCTCATCGGTATTGCGGGGGCGGTGGGCTTTCGCCTGCTGATCTATGTGAAAAGCAAGAACGCAAAGAAATTTCGGCGGGATGAAGAATACGGATCGGCCCGTTGGGGCGGGCCAAAAGATATAGCCCCTTTTGCCGATCCGAAGTTTGAAAATAATGTCATTCTTACCGGGACGGAGTTTCTCACCATGAATACCCGGCCCAAAATCCCGGCCAACGCCCGGAACTTAAATTGCTGTGTCATCGGCTCCTCCGGCTCGGGAAAAACCCGCTTTTGGCTCACACCCCAGCTTTTACAGGCTCATTCCTCTTTCGTGGTGGTCGATCCCAAGGGCGGGGTGCTGTCCCAGGTGGGCTGTTTTCTCCAAAAGAAAAAGGGATATAAAGTTAAGGTTTTTAATTCCATCGACTTTTCCAAGTCCATGCACTATAATCCGCTGGCCTATATCCGAAACGAGGCCGACATCCTGAAGTTTGTGGATGCCCTCATTTCCAACACCAAGGGCGAAGGCAAGGAGGGCGACCCCTTCTGGACAAAATCAGAGACTTTGCTCTACTGCGCCTTAATCGCCTATATCATTTTTGAGGGCCCCGCCGAGGATCGGAACATGAACACTTTAGTGGATATGATTTCCGGGATGGAAGTAAAAGAAGATGACGAGGATTTTATGAACGCTGTGGACTATATGTTTTCCGGGCTGGAAAAGCGAAAGCCGGACTGCTTTGCGGTCAAGCAGTATAAGAAATACAAATTAGCCAGCGGCAAGACAGCGAAAAGCATTTTGATTTCCTGCGGGGCAAGGCTGGCCCCCTTTGACATCCCCCAACTCCGGGAGATTATGTCCTATGACGAGTTGGAGCTTGACCGCATCGGGGANCGGAAAACGGCGGTGTTCTTTATTATCTCGGACACCACCCAGACCTACAACTTTTTAGTGGCTCTGGCCTTTTCCCAGATGTTCAACCTTTTGTGCGAGCGGGCCGACAATGTTCACGGCGGCCGCCTGCCCCACCATGTGCGGGTGCTGTGGGACGAGGCGGCCAACACGGGGCAAGTGCCCCAGCTTGAAAAGATTGTAGCCGTGATCCGCTCCCGGGAGATCAGCTTAACCCTGTTCTACCAGCAGTTGGCGCAGTGTAAGGCCATCTATGACAAACACGCCGAGACGATCCTCGGCAACATGGACAGCGTGGTATTCCTCGGGGGCCGGGAGGCCAGCACCATCAAGGAAATATCGGAAAACTGGCTGGGAAAGGCCACTATCAGTATGCAGACCGACAGCCGCTCCCGTGGCCAGTCGGAAAGCTACAGCCAGAACACCCAGCGGCTGGGCCGGGAACTTATGACCCCCAGCGAGCTGGCAACCATGCCCGGGGACAAGTGCATTTTGCAGTTGCGGGGCCTGCCCCCGTTCTTCTCTCGCAAATATGATTTGAAAAAGCATCCCAACTATAAATACACGGCTGAGGCCGATAAAAAGAAAAACGCCTTTGACCTCGACAGGCTCATAAACCGCCGTAGGCGGCCCGGGCCGGAGGAACTATGCGAGGTGTATAAGGTATCCGTGCCGGACAATGGGCTCACAAGCGAGGACGAGGACATCCTCAACTATGACGATATTGACGATCCGGATGCCTTTGCATAAATAGGGCTTTGGGACAAAGTGTCCCGAGGTTTGTTACCTGCCGCCAGAAATGGCGGCTTTTTTCATGGCCGGGAATATCCCGGAGAAATGGAGGCTATATGGAATTTTTTGCATCTGCTATCAGCACTTTACAGACCCTTGTTGTGGCTCTCGGCGCAGGGCTTGGCGTGTGGGGCGTGGTGAATCTCTTGGAGGGCTACGGCTCGGACAACCCTGGCTCAAAAAGTCAAGGCATGAAACAGTTAATGGCTGGCGGCGGTATCATACTTTTGGGCACCACGCTGATCCCCCTGCTGTCCGGCTTGTTCTAAGGAGGGCTTATGGATTTTCTCACCGACTGGCTCGAGAACTGGATACGGGAGCTCTTGGTCGGCGGCATCATGGGGAACCTGGAGGGGCTCTTTGATACCGTCAACGCCAAAGTCGGAGAGATTGCGGTACAGGTAGGGACGACCCCGGCGGCATGGAACGCCGGGGTTTTCTCCCTCATCCGCCAGCTTTCCGAAACGGTGATCTTACCCATCGCCGGGCTGGTGCTGACCTTTGTTGCCACCTATGAGCTTATCCAGATGCTTCTTGAAAAAAACAATATGCACGAGTTTGATGTGGCGAATATCTACAAATGGGTATTCAAAACCGCCTGCGCCATCCTCATTCTCTCCAACACCTTTAACATTGTAATGGCCGTGTTCGATGTGTCGCAGAGCGCCATCTCCAGTGCGGCGGGGCTGATCCAGGGCTCCACGGATATTACCCCGGATATGCTGGCCGAACTGGAAACCACGCTGGAGGCGATGGATTTAGGGCCGCTCCTTGGCCTGTGGCTCCAGTCCTCCATTATTGGCGTGACCATGCAGATCATGGGGATCATTATTTTTGTTTTGGTGTATGGCAGGATGCTGGAAATATATTTGCTGACCAGTTTAGCCCCGCTCCCCGTTGCCACCCTTGCCAACCGTGAGCTTGGCGGCGCGGGGCAGAACTACTTAAAATCCCTGTTCGCCGTGGGCTTTCAAGGGATGCTCATTCTGGTATGCGTGGCCATCTATGCGGTGCTGATCCAGGGCATCGCCACAAGCGGCGACCCTATCGGGGCGATATGGGGCACCATCGGCTACACGGTGCTTTTGTGCTTTATGCTGTTTAAGACTGGCGGCATCGCCCAGCGCATCTTCGGGGCGCATTAAACAGGACTTCGGGACACTTTGTCCCAAGGCCGGAAAGGAGGCGGGATATGCCAAGACGGGCCCCCACCCGTTACAAACCAGGCCCGGACGGGGAAATGCTCCGGACATGGAACGGCAAGCTCCCGGAGGAATTTACCCAGCGGGACACGCTGGCGTTTATGGCTGATACGGACTTGCTTTTGAATGGCAGGGTATCAGCGGAAACCCTGTCCGCGATCCATGCGGCAGGCTATGAGTATGAGGGCGGGGCTGTCATACCCACGCCCGGAAAGGAGGAAACAGGACTGAGTAAGGATGTCATACTGACCCCGGAACAGATCGCCGCCGAGGAGCGGCGCTGGCTTTTTGAGGTTCCGATTGCGGAGCTGGCCGAGGTCAAAGGCGTAACCATAGACGAGGCCGTGAAAATGAGGACGGACGCCATGCTGAAGGAGGCTGTTCCCATTGAAGTATCGGTGCGGCCCATTGAGCCGCAGGGGAAACTGATCGGCTTTGCCAGCGTAACCATCGGCGGTGTTGTGATTGACGATTTTAAAGTGGTGGACGGGAAAAACGGGATTTTTTTAGGGACTCCCTCAAAGCCCGATCCCACCAGCAGGATGGGCTACCGCTCCACGGTGCGGGTTCCAGACCAGGCCACCCGGGATCGGATCAATGAGATTGCCGCCCAAGCGTACCATGTGGCCGTGGAAAAATTGATTGCAAGAGCCGAGGCGGTGCGGCCTGCCCCCATAAGGGAGCAGATGGCCCAGGCCGCAAAGGAGGCGGGAAAGGAAAACGCCGCCCGGCCTGCCCCGGCAAAGAAAAAGGAGGCCCGGGATGACCGCTGAGAGAACTTTGGGACAAAGTGTCCCGAAGTCTGCGGAGCTCTCCGAGGGCCTGTTCCTTATGAACGGCATCGAGGGCCTGCGCTCCCTGCCGGAACACTCGGTTGATATGCTCTTAACCGATCCGCCCTACGGCACCACCCGGAACTTTTGGGATGTGCCCCTGCCGCTCCCGGAGCTGTGGGAGGCGGTCAAGTGGGCCGTCAAGCCTAATGGGGCTGTGCTGTTCTTCGCACAGTGCCCCTATGATAAAGTGCTGGGGGCATCCAACCTTGCCATGCTCCGCTATGAGTGGGTATGGTACAAAAGCCGTTGTACCGGCTTTCTCAACGCAAGGCGGGCCCCCTTAAAGCGGACGGAGAATATTTTGGTATTTTACCAAAAGCTCCCCTATTACAATCCGCAGTTTGAACAGGGCAAGCCCTATAAGAAAATCTCCCGGGAGGGGAGCAACAGCCCCAACTATGGAAAATTCCTGCGTTCCAGCAGCGGGTCGGAGGACGGCCTGCGCTTTCCCGGAAACCTGCTTGCCTTTTCCTCGGTACAGCGCACCGTCCATCCCACGCAGAAACCCGTGGAGCTGTGCGAGTATTTCATCAAGACCTACACCCGGCCCGGGGAGGTGGTGGCGGACATCTGCGCCGGGAGCGGCACTACCGCTGTTGCCGCCCTCAACACGGGCCGCCGTTTTGTATGCTTTGAAACAGCCCCGGCCTTTTATGCCGCCGCCAGCGAGCGCATCCATACCGCCCGGGTGTCGGTGGAGTCCGGGGAGAAAGGAGTGTAACTATCGGAAACTATTCTATCATTTATGCCGATCCCCCCTGGCAGTACCAGCGGAGTAAAGTCCAGGGGGCGGCACAGAACCATTACCCCACAATGGGGATCGATGAGCTTTGTGCGCTCCCGGTGGCGGATCTGGCCGCCAGGGACAGCGCACTTTTTTTGTGGGCCACTTTCCCCCAGCTCCCGGAGGCCCTGCGGCTTATTAAGGCGTGGGGCTTCCAGTATAAGTCCGTGGCCTTTGTCTGGCTGAAAAAGAATAAAAAGGCGGACAGTTGGTTTTACGGGCTGGGCTTTTGGACGAGGGGAAACGCCGAGGTCTGCCTGCTGGCCACAAGGGGCCATCCCAAACGGCAGGCGGCAAATATCCATCAGTTTATCGTTTCCCCCATTGAGGCCCACAGCAAAAAGCCGGACGAGGCCCGGGAAAAGATTGTGGCCCTTATGGGCGACCTGCCCCGGGTGGAGCTTTTTGCCAGACAGTCCCCGCCCGGCTGGGAGGTGTGGGGAAATGAAGTGGCAAGCACCGTCCCGGACTTTGGGACAAAGTGTCCCGAAGATACCAGGGCCGGAAAGGAGGTCAAGCAGTGCCTTATGTAAATGTCCCCAACGATTTATCCAAAATCAAAACCAAAATGGCCTTTAACCTTACCAAACGCCAGCTTGTCTGCTTCGGCTGTGCGGCGGCAGTGGGCATCCCGTCCTACCTGTTCGCCCGCAGTTCCATCGGCAACACCGGGGCCATGTTCGCCATGCTGGTGATCATGCTCCCGGCCTTTCTGCTGGCCATGTATGAAAAAGACGGGCTCCCGGCGGAAAAGGTGGTAAAAAACATCATCCGGGCCCGGTTTACCCGTCCCGGGATAAGGCCCTATCAGACACAAAACATTTACGCCCCGTTTACCGGGCGGGGCCCTGTGAGAAAGGAGGATGCGATTGCAGACCACAAAACAAAGACAGCGGCGCAGGGCCGCCAAGGGCAGAAAGCGGGCGGCCCTGTCCGCCCAGCAGTCAATCCCTTATACGGTGATGCACCCGGACGGGGTGTGCAGGCTCCCCGGCGGGCTTTACACAAAAACCGTGGAATATGAGGACATCAATTATTCCGTGGCAAGCACCGAGGATCAGACGGCGATTTTTGGCGGCTGGAGCTCATTCCTCAATTACTTTGACAGCTCCCTGCCGTTCCAGCTTTCTTTCATTAACCGCCGTTCCCATTCCCGGAGCCGCTACCGGGTGAATATCCCCCAGGGGGATGACGATTTCAACAGCATCCGGGAGGAATATACCGGGATGCTGAAAAACCAGATCGCCAAAAGCAACAACGGCATTGAACGCTCCAAATATATCACTTTTGGCATCCCCGCCGAGGGGATTGCCGAGGCCCGGCCCCGGCTGGAGCGGGTGGAGGCCGATGTGATGGGGAATTTTAAGCGGCTGGGCGTTCCCTCCGAGCCGATGGACGGGCGGGCAAGGCTGGCCTTACTCCACAGCCAGATGCACCCGGGCAACCGGGAGCCGTTTTGCTTTTCGTGGAAAGATATTCCGCAGACCGGGCTGGGGACAAAGGACTTTATCGCCCTGGACAGCTTTGACTTCCGCCAGTCCCGCTCATTCCGGGTGGGCCGCTATTGGGGAGCCGTTTCCTACTTGCAGATTTTAGCGTCCGAGCTCTCGGACAAACTGCTGGCGGAAATTTTGGAGCTGGATGCGGAAATGACCGTGACCCTCCATATCCAGACCGTGGATCAGCTAAAGGCCATCAAAACCATTAAGGGGAAACTTTCCGATATTGGGAAAATGAAAGTGGAGGAACAGCGGAAAGCCGTCCGCTCCGGGTACGATCCCGACATCCTGCCGCCCGACCTTATTACCTTTTCCAAGGATGCGGCGGAGCTCCTTGCCGATCTCCAGTCCCGCAACGAGCGGATGTTTCTTCTCACTTTCACCGTGGTAAACCTTGCCCCTACCCGCCAGCGGCTGGAAAACGATGTGTTTACCGTGGGCGGCATCGCACAGAAATACAACTGCGCCTTAAAGCGGCTGGACTGGCAACAGGAGCAGGGCTTTATGTCCTCCCTTGCTCTGGGCTGTAATGAGGTGGAAATTAAACGGGGCATGACCACCAGCTCCACGGCGATTTTCATTCCCTTTATGACAAGGGAGCTTCGGATGGACGGGCAGGCCCTCTACTACGGCATGAACGCCCTTTCCCACAATGTCATTATGGCCGACCGGAAAAAGTTAAAATCGGCCAACGGGATGTACCTTGGCTCAACTGGCAGTGGCAAAAGTTTTGCCGCTAAAAGAGAGCTCTTAAATGTATTTCTTGTTACCCATGACCGCATTATCATTGTTGACCCGATGGGCGAATATGCCCCGCTGGTGCGGCGGCTGGGCGGACAGGTGATCGAGATTGCCCCGGACAGCCCCCACCACTTAAACCCGATGGATGTGGAGCTTAATATGACCGCCGGGGAGAGCCCGCTTTCCATGAAAGCGGATTTTCTTTTGTCCCTGTGCGAGCTGGTGGTGGGAGGCCGTGACGGGCTCCAGCCCATTGAGAAAACCGTCATTGACCGCTGTGTGCGGCTGGTGTACCGGGAGCAGGCGCTGGGGCTCGAAAACACCAAAACCCCGCTGTTGCAGGATTTATACGAGGAACTTCTCAGACAGCCGGAGCCCGAGGCCCGGCGGGTAGCGACTGCCCTTGAGCTCTACTGTACAGGCTCCCTCAATCTTTTTAACCATCCCACCAATATAAAAACTGATAACCGGGTGGTGTGCATTGTCTTAAAAAACATGGGGGAAAACCTCAGAAAAATTGCCATGCACATCACAAACGAGTTTGTCTCCCAGGCGGTGGACACCAATTTCCGGGAAGGCGTGGCGACCTGGTGCTACTTCGACGAGTTCCATGTCCTGCTCCGTGACCCGCTGACCGCCAGCTACTTTGTGGCCGTCTGGAAAATGCTGAGAAAGAAAGGCTGTGTTCCCAGCGCACTTACGCAGAATGTGAAAGACCTTTTGGCCAGCCGGGAAATTGAGAACATTTTAGACAACACCGACTTTATGATCCTGCTGTCACAGGCCCAGAGCGACCGGGCGATACTGGCAAAACAGCTTGGCATTTCCGAGCACCAGCTTTCCTATATCACTCACTCTAATTCCGGCGAGGGCCTGCTGTTCTATGGGAATGTGACCATCCCCTTTGTTGACCGTTTCCCCAAAGGTGAGATTTACAACCTGCTCACCACACGCCCGGAGGATATGAACAATGAAACGAAAACCGAATAAACCACGCCCGGAGCCTTGGGCGCAGACAGGCCGCACTGACCCCGGGGGCGGGGCCGCCGATCCGGGCGGTTCTGCTTTTGGGGCTGGCTCTGAAAAGCAGTCCGGGCCCGGTGAGGCGGGAACTTCGGGACAAAGTGTCCCGAAGTCTCCCAAGTCCAAATTCCGGCAGAAAAGCCAGCAGGAACAGGCGGCGGCATCCAAGCTCCGCATGGAAAAGCAAGGCAGAAAGGTAGAAAAGGCAAAGGAAAAGCTGGCAAGACAAAAGCCGCCGAAAAAGCCCGGCCCGGTAAAGCGTGCAGGCCGGGTGGCCAGCGGCTCTGTTCATGGTTTTGTACATGGAAAAATTTTCGAGGTGGAGCAGGAAAATGTGGGCACCGAGGGGGCCCACCGCTCCGAACTTGTTGGCGAGTCCGTACTGCGGCATGGCTCCCGGTTTGTAAAAAGGAAAATCCGGGAGCACCCGGCCAGGGCGGTACAAAAGGCCGAGGCCCGGTATGTCAAACGGACGGCGGACTATCACTTCCACGCCGCCGCCCAGGAGCACCCGGAGCTATCCAAAAACTTTTTCGCCCGGTACTGGCAGAAACAGCGCAACCGAAAGCAGTACCAAAAGCGGGCAAAGGAGGCCGCCAAACAGGGGGCAAAGGCCGCCGGGAAAACCGCCGCCGCCACGGAAAAGCTGGCGGCAAAGGCGGCGGGCTTTGTGAAACGCCATCCCGCTGGCTCCGTCATCGCCCTTGCCTGCATCCTGCTGGTCTTTCTGGTGCAGTCCTGCTCGTCCTCGCTGGTAACGATTGGAAACGCCGGGGCCGGGGCTTTAGGGGCCACCACCTACCCGTCCGAGGATGGGGATATGCTGGGGGCCGAGGCCGCCTATACAGGGCTGGAGGCAGAACTTAAAAACTACCTCGATACCTACGAAAGCACCCATGACTATGACGAATACCACTTCGATCTGGACGGGATAGAGCATGACCCCTATGTGCTGATCTCCATCCTGTCGGCTCTCCACGAGGGGCAATGGACGCTTTCACAGGCGGCAGGCACCCTGCAGACGCTCTTTGACCGCCAGTACATTCTCACCGAGGAAGTGGTGGTGGAGGTGCGCTATCGGACGGAAACTGACACTTGGACGGACGAGGACGGCAATTCCCATACGGACACCTACCAAGTGCCGTATGACTATTACA
>NZ_CAJMXG010000097.1:0-10546 GCF_905219725.1 Oscillibacter sp. CU971 | reverse complement strand
GGGTATCGCCGCTGTCGGCGGGGGGCGGAGTGGTGGTCCCGGCGTCGGAACCGCCGTTCCCGCCGCCGCAGGCGGCCAGGGACAGCACCAGCGCCAGAGTCAGCAAGAGACTGAAAAACTTCTTCATAAGTCTACCTCCTTATAATATAGGGGCTTCCGCAGGCCGGTTTCCGGCCTTGTAAAATTTAGTATAACGAGTTAGCCGCTGGCAAAGCAATCCCTTTCTTGCGCAACTTTTTAGAAATCTTGCTCTCTTTGCATTTTGCCTTAATTTTCAGGGGATACCATGCCTCACTTTAGGCAAAACTGATAATTTTGCATATTCCTTCCTTCCGCTCTCCGCCTCCTCGACAAAATCCCGGCAGAATGGAAAAAATATTTTATCAAAAGTTGCGCCGCCGGGACAAAGGCGGTATAATGAGGGACAGGCCGTGATGCTGCCAATTTTCAAAAAATTGCGCCCCGNAGGGAGGAATGNCNGTGAGCCAGCGTCAATACGCGTTCCAGCGGGAGAGCGCCGCCCCCGGCGGGTCCCCCAGGCTGGCCTATGTCTCCCGGGCTCAGTACAGCCCGGAGTGGAACTCCAGCCTCCACACCCACGGCTGCGCCGAACTCTTTTTCATCACCGGGGGCCACGGCCGCTTCCGCACCCGGCGGGAGGAGTTTCCCGTTGCCATCCACGACGCGGTTATNGTCAACGCCAACGTGCCCCACACGGAGGCCAGCCAGCTGGACAGCCCCCTGGCGTACGCCGTTTTGGGGGTGGAGGGGCTGGAGACCATGGCCGGGGCCGAGGGCTACGCCCTGCTCCACCTTCACTCCGGCTGGGAGGAGCTGATGGGCTGCCTCTGCCTGATGCTCCAGGAGGCGGAAGCCGCCCTCCCGGGCTATGAGCGGGTCTGCCGGAGCCTTTTGGACGTGGTGCTGGTCCGGCTGAACCGCCAGCGGGACGCGGCCCTTTCCGGCGAGCCCTCCGGCGAGCCCTCCGGCGCCCGGTCCAGCCGGGAGTGCGACCTGGTCCGGCGGTACATCGACAATCATTTCAAGGAAAACCTGAACCTGGACCAATTGGCCCGGCTGGCCCACCTGAACAAGTATTACCTGGCCCACGCCTTCCGCCGGGAGTTCGGCGTGTCCCCCATCAGCTACTTGAACTCCCGCCGCATTGAGGAGAGCCGCTTCCTCCTCCGGGAGACGGACCACACCCTGTCCCTCATCGCCCAGATTCTGGGTTTTTCCTCCCTGAGCTACTTCTCCCNGTGCTTCCGNCGGGTGGAGGGCGTCANCCCCCNGGANTACCGGAGGCGGAACCGCTCGTAAAGCCGTATTGAAAAAAAGCCCCCGCCTACCGGCGGGGGCTTCNTGCAGTAAAGTTTGAGAGTGCGGGAAAGGAAAAAAGGGGCCCTTATCATTCCCGATGTTCCGATTCCCCCGGATNGGGCTCCGGAGCATGNCGCTGAAAAATTTNCTCANAAAACAGGGAGGCCAGCAGCGCGGCAATCACCGGCATAAAGACGACCGGCCACCACTCTTCTATGCAGAACGCGGCGATCTGAACCGTCAGCAGCACCACCACAACGGTGCTGGGCAGGTGGGCGATGGTGAGCTGAAGGGCCGTGCGGAACAGCCCGCCCACGCCGTAGTCGAACCGCCCCAGCAGGGGGAAAAGCCAGCACAATACCCCCGCCGGAAGCGTGAGGGCAAAATAGTAGGCCACGTAGAGCACATAGGCCCATCCTCCCCAGTGGGTCCCGTACCAGCGGACAATGAANTGCCCCCCGAACNGCAGCAGGGCCAGGGGGATCGCAATGAGCCCCGCCAGCAGGCCAACCTTGAAATTTTGCAGGAAGGAGCGAAAGAAGTACCCGAAGGCCCCGCTCTCCCGGCCCCGCACGCACTTGACCACCGTGTAGTACAGCGCCGCCGTGGCCGGGCCGATGGTGACGGCGGGCAGGCATAGGACCGCCCAGAAGATGGACAGCCCGACGATGTCCACCAGCGTGCTCAGCCAGACCCAGATGCCCTTTTCAGGATTAAAGAATTCGCCCATGCCCGTCTCCTATACGCATTTTTGCGTCAGCGCCTTGCCCACGGACCGGCGGTTTTGCTCCGCCTCTTCCGGGTCCCGGCGGATGAACTCGCTGAGGAGCACCTCCACCACATAGAGCTGGGCGATCAGGGCGGAGGTGGAACCAAACTGGAAGGGCTGCTCGTTGGGGCCGCAGAGGAGCACCGCGTCGGCGTAGGCGCTGGCGGGAGAATTCGGATAGCGGGTCACCAGGATCAGCTTCCCGCCCCGGTTTCGGATGACTTCCACCGCCTCCAGCAGCTCGTGGGTGGCCCCGGAGTAAGAGAAGTACAGCACCGCGTCCCCCTCCGCCAGGCTGGACAGGACCACCGTCTGCATATGGGAGTCCTGAATGGTCTTGAACTTTGGGGACGTGGTGGAGAATTGGGCCCAGGCGGCCAGTGCCACCACCGAGTGATTCCCCTGGCCCAGGCAGACCACCTGGCCCGCCCGGCGCAGAAGGTCCGCCGCCCGGATGATCTCCTGCTCCGAGAGCATGTGGTAGGCGTTATTGAGCGCGTCTTGGACGGCGGAGAGCACCTTGCCCATGACGGCGGCGGCGGAGTCCCCCTCCGTGATTTCGCTCCCCGGTTCGCTGAAAGNCGCCNGGGCGGGCAGCGCCGCCCGGGCCAGCTCCAGCTTGAAGTCGTTGAATCCCGCCAGCTTTAACTTCCGGCAGAATAGGGACACGGTGGACACCGCCACGCCGCACTGGGCACTCAGATCGGTGATGCTGACATATTGGGTTTCCTCCTGGTGTTCCAGTACATAATCGACGATTTTCCGCTCCGAGCGGGTGAAGCGCTCGTACTCCTGGATCATCAGCGCGATGATATCCTTGCCCATCCGCGTCTCCTTGCTTACTCTCCGAGAATTTCCCCTATCAGCTTGTCAGCCAGGATCATGCTCCGGGGCAGGTGGAAGGGCCCCTTGAAGGTGCTGCCCTTGGTGCTGGGCTCCGTGGGCAGGCCGTCCCGGCGGAGGTAGCCGTACCACTCGCCATATTNCGGGTCGGCGANGTGGGCCTTGCAGTAGTCCAGGGTTTTGTAGAACNAGTCCAGGTATTTCTCCTCCCGGGTGTCCCGGTACAGCATGAGGGAGGCAATCAGAATTTCATTGTGGNGCCACCAGAGCTTCATGTCGTGCTCATAGGCCTCCGGGGGCTTGCCCAGGCAGTCGGTGAAGTACAGCAGCCCGCCGTACTTCTGGTCCCATCCGGCGGCGATGGCCCAGTCGAACATCTCCGCCGCCTTTTGGACCAGGGCCTTGTCCCCGGTCCGCTGGGCGTGCTCCAGCAGGAACCACACGCCCTCAATGTCGTGGCCGGGGTTGACCGTGCGGCCCTNGGTGTAGTACAGCCTCGGCGTTCCGTCCACGTCCACGTTCTCCAGGGTGCATTTCAGCTCCGGTTTCACATGGTATTTGAAGATGTCCTCCACGCACTGCCGGGCCCGCTCCTCATAGAGGGCTTTCCGCTCCGGGTCCGTCNGCAGCAGCACGCCGGTGACGTTCAAAATGATCATGGGCGTGCCGAAGGCNCGGCCCGTCCGGGTTTCGGGAATGGTCTTGGGGCCCATGCCNACGGGGTCCGGCTTGCCCTGGCTCAGGTCCCAATAGAGATCGTAGCACCGGCGGGCCCGTTCCAGGCGGGCCTTGNCCCCCGTCACGCCGTGGNACTCGGCGTTGGCGATGGCACAGAAGGCCTCGGAGAAATAGTAGCGCCGCTGGCGCAGCGGCTGTCCCTCCGCCGTGACGGTGAAATACATCCGGCCGCCGCACTCGCGGTTAAAGCAGTGGGCCTCCATAANGTCCAGGCNGCTTTTCGACGCGTCCAGCCACTCCTGCCTGACCCCGTAGTTGTGGCAGAGAAACGCGAAAATCCAGCCGCAGCGGCCCTGCATCCAGACGCTTTTGTCGGTGGAGTAAATTTCGCCCTTCCGGTCCAGGCAGGTGTATACGCCGCCGTGTTCTTTATCCATGCCGTGCTCCAGCCAAAAGGCGGCGGAGCGCTCCAGCTCTCCCCGGACCCAGGTCCGGGCTTCCTGTAATGTTTGCCGATCCATCATATTCCTNTTTTCTGAATGCTCCNNGCCAGTTGGGGGCNTTGGGTTCTTTGTGGGGCCTGGCCATTGGATAGCCGCTGGCGGCTTTGCCGCTTACGGATACCGCATCCCCCCTGCGGGGACCTGGCCGGGCCATTTTCCCGGGAANTCCAGGCGTCCGGGACCCCTTATCTGCGCTCCGGCAGGCTGGCGGCGGCCATGGACTGGCCCACCCGGCGGAACTTCTCGTCGGGCAGCTCCGGGACGATCTTCCCGGTGAGCTCCGGATACTCGTCGGCCAGCACCTTCTTGGCGGTGTCCAGGATGAGGTCGCCGCCCTTGCCGCTCATGACCCGGCCCAGCAGCAGCACATGGCGGCAGCCGTAGAGGTCAAAGTAATAGGCCAGGGTGTGGCCCAGGTACACGCCGATGGACTCATAGACCTTGGCGGCCCGGGGGTCGTCCTGGGCCATGAGGGCCTGGACGGCTTTCAGCTTCTCGGCGGGGGAGGCGTTTTCGTCCAGCTCGATGCCCGCCCGGGGGGCCAGCTTGATGACGCCGTCCTGGGAGAAGTACTTCACGCCGCAGCCGATGTCCCCGCTCCACTCGTCCCGCATGGCGTCCGGCTGGGCGTCCACGGGGACGAAGGCCAGCTCGTTGAGCCAGCCGGTGATCCGGCCTTCCTCATCCACATACCCGACGGCCTCGCTGGTGCCCATGGCGATGCCCAGGACGCTGTTGTCGTTCAGGCTCATGGCTCCCGCCAGGGCGGAGACGTCTCCGTCGTTGATGACGCAGTAGGGCACGTCCCCGAAGGTGTCGTGAATAGCCCGGATGTAGATGTCCTTGACCTTCTCGTCGTAGATTTCCTTGGGAACCTTGAGGAAGAGGGAGGCGTTCATGGTCCGGTTGTTGATGAACACACCGGCGGAGCTGACGCCCACCGCGTCCACCCGGGGCATGTGGTCCGCGGCGGATTTCAGGGCGGAGACAATGCCGTCATAGTGGTAGTCCGGGTCGGAGTTGGTCTTGGGGAACNAGACCACCTCCTCGGAGTAGACCGTTNCGCCGTCGATGACGGCGGAGACCTTCCGGTCGCTTCCGCCGGCGTCNAAGCCGATGCGGCAGCCCTCCATGTGGCCGCCGATGGCCTTGGGAGCGTCTTTGGCCTCGGGGATTTCATCCACCAGCACCACCTCGNAGGGGTGCTCGAAGACGCCNGCCATGTAGTCCCAGTCGAATTCCTGCTGTCCTCCGGCGCAGTAGACGGATTTCAGGTACTNGCAGACGCCCGCGTCGCCGCTGACGTAAACCTTGAAGCCGCCCTTCATCCAGAGGATGGTCTTGACCAGGCGTTCAATGTAATAGTGGTCGGCCCCGGCCATCTCCGGCGTGCCGTGAATGAAGGTATGGCAGGAGGCCATCTGGCCGTCCGCCCGCTCCACGGCGATGCCCACGGGCTTTTTCGCCGTGGCCAGGAAGGCGCGGTTGAACCGCATGAGGGGAATAAAGTCCGGGTCCAGGGAAGGCGTGTGCTTGAGCGCCACATTGATGCCGAAACGATCCATAATATTCTCCTTTATCCATTCGTTCTGAGTCGCGGGACGCTGCCGGGAATGGTACTTGCAGGGCAACAAATTGATGATATCACAAATTTATCCAATTTTCAATCCCTGGAATATATTCCCGTCGTACATTTTGCCGGGGAAACGCGAAGGCCCCGGCGGAGCCGCCGCGGGAGGCGGTTCCACCGGGGCCGGGCTTTCAAATTTCATCCCCGCTGTTGTATTTTGTGCGGATCAGGATGTCCGTGTAGAGCAGCTCTTTTTCCGGCGCTTTGCCGTTTAGCAGGTAGTTATAGAGAATCTGCAGGGGCTGCCGCCCCTGCTCCAGGGCCACCTGATCCAGCACGAAGCTCAGATCCCCGCTTTGCAGAAGGCGGCGGTTTGGCGCGTTCAGATCGTAGGCCACCACCCGGACCCGGCCCTTGCGGCGCTCGTCCTCCACGGCCCGGCAGACGCCCCGCTGGCCGTTGGAGGTGATATAGACGCAGGCAAGGGAAGGGTACTCCCGGAGGGTGTGCTGGGCGATTTCGTGGGCGTAGTCGTCCCGGTCGAAACAGGGCTGGAAGGGAAGGAGCTGGATGTCCCCCTCGCCTTTCAGCGTGTCCAGAAAGCCCTGAAGGCGGCTGTAATGGGCGCCGTTATTGACGTGCCCGGCAATGGGGAGGACCAGCCCGCCCCCCGGCAGCATCTGCCGGACGAGGCCCGCCGCCGTCTGTCCCGCCCGGTAGCTGTCCATGCCCACGAAGCACAGCCGCCTGCTGTCCGGCGCGTCGGTGTTAAAGGTCACCACCGGCACGCCCTGCTCATGGAGCCGGTCAATCCGCCGGACCAAATCCGGGGTGTTGTTGGAAGCGACGGCCAGGCCGTTTGCCCCCCATTCCATCAGCTCGTCAATCTGCCGGAGGACCTTGGCCGTGTCCCGGCCCTGGACCTCCCGGATATCCACCTCCAGGCCGGAGACCCGGAGCTCCTCCGCGGCCTGCCGGGCCCCGGCGGCCACGTCCTGCATGGTGGGCGTCTCCGCCGACTGGAGAATGGCCNCCAGCCGGAGGCCCTGCCGGGCCCGGACCAGGGCCTGTCCGATGGAGTTGGGGCGGTAGCCCAGCTCTTCGGCAATCTTCCGGATGCGGTCGGCTACCTCGGGGTTCACCCGGCCCCGGTTGTGGAGAGCCCGGTCCACCGTTCCCCGGGAGACCCCCGCCAGCTCGGCGATCTGCTGTGAAGTTACCGCCATGCCGCGCCCCTCCCCTCTGTTTCAATATGCGGGCATTATAGCACATCCCCCGCCCTTTGGCAAGGGAATTTCCAGGACTTCTCCGAATTGAACGCTATTGCACGCATTTTTGCGGCGGAGAAGGGAGAATTGCACAAGAAAGCTCCCCCGGCTTTTCCGGCTTCTCCAAACTTTTGCGTTTTGAGGAAATTTACCGAAAATGCCCTTGTAAAGCCGGGATTTCTATGGTATTTTGATACCAGTCAATNAAAAAGCCCGTCTGGGATTTCTACAGCGTGTTGCCGCGCGCTTCCCGGCGGGACCGCCTGCCTGCCGCCCTCGATGCGTGCGTTTTGCNTGCCTCTGTTTCCTTTCCCACAACTTGAATGGAGGCTGTAACAATGACGTTCTTCAGTTCACTCGCATGGACGCTGATTTCCTTCGTCCTCTTTACCGCTCTGGTGGCGNTCATCTCCGGCTGGAAGACCCGGGGCGACGACCTGGACTCCGCCGAGGGCTATTTCCTGGCGGGCCGGGGTCTGCCGGGCGTTGTCATCGCCGGGTCCCTGCTGCTGACCAACCTCTCCGCCGAGCAGCTGGTGGGCCTGAACGGCCAGAGCTGGGCGTCCAACATGGGCCCCATCGCCTGGGAGGTGGGCTCCATGTTCACCCTGCTGGCGCTGGCCTACTACTTCCTGCCCCGGTATCTGAAAATGGGGGCCATGACCATCCCCTCTTTGATGGAGGTCCGCTACGGCAAGGGCACGAAGACCATGTTCTCCCTGGTTATTGTGGTGATGTATTCCATTTTAAACCTGCCGGTTATCCTGTACTCCGGCGCGGTGGTCTTTGAGCAGATCTTCGGCATCTCCGGCATGCTGGGCGTGAGCAAGTTCCAGTCGGTGGCCATCCTGTGCCTGATTATCGGCATCATCGGCGGCTGCTACGCCATCTTCGGCGGACTGAAAGCCGTGGCGGTGTCCGACACCATCAACGGCATTGGATTAATCNTCNGCGGGCTGATGNTCCCCTNCCNNGNCCTCGCGGCGCTGGCCTCCCAGACCGGGGGCAGCGGGATCCTCGACGGCATCCAGTACATTGTTCAGGCGGACCCGGCGAAAATGANCGCCGTCNACGCCTGGAACGCGGCGGAGCCGGAGGTCCNCTGGCCCCTCATCATCACCGGCATGTTCTTCAACAACCTCTACTGGTGGTGCACGAACCAGTCCTTTGTCCAGCGGGCCCTGGCGGCCAAGTCCCTGAAAGAGGGCCAGAAGGGNGCGATTTTCTGCGGCTTTCTCAAGTGCCTGGGCCCCCTGTACCTGGTTATCCCCGGCATCATTGCCTTCTATCTGCCCTCCATTCAGGACGCCATCGCCGCCGCCGGTGAGCAGGCCATCGACTTNGCCTACCCGGCGCTGATTTCCGCCATCATTCCCAAGCCGGTGATGGGTTTCTTTGCCGCCGTCATGTTCGGCGCGATCCTGTCCTCCTTCAACTCGGTGCTGAATTCCGCCTCCACCATGTTTACGCTGGACCTGTACCGCTCCGCGTTCAAGCCCGGCGCCTCCGACGCCCACTGCGTCAAGGTGGGCAAAATCTACGGGACCATTGCGGGCTGCGTGTCCATTGTCATTGCCCCNTTCGTGATGAACGCCAAGGGCNTCACCACCTTCCTGAACTCCATGAGCCAGTTTGTGTCCCTGCCGGTGCTGTGTGCCGTTCTGGGAGTGTTCCTGTTCAAGCGCCTGCCCGCCNATACGCCGAAGGTTATCACCATCTTCCATGTGGTCTGCTATGGCGTGTTCCTCCTCGCCGCCCCCAGCTACCCCGGCACGGACAATCCCATTCACTATCTCTACGCCATGGCGGTGCTGTTCCCCGTGGAGCTCGTCATCATGTGGGCCCTGAACAAGTACCGGCCCGCCCAGGAGTATGTGCCCCAGGACGTGGGCGCNGTGGACCTGACGCCCTGGAAGTACCGGCATGTGGTTTNCATCGTCGGCCTGATTCTGGCGGTGGCCATCTACATCCTGTTCTCCCCCTTGGGCATCGCCGCCTGATGCGTTCGCACGCTGCAGCCGCCCGNTAGTTTCGGCGGCCCGGTATCTTCATAGAAACGCTCCGCGGGAGACCCGCGGGGCGTTTCGTTTGCCCTGGGGAAGTTTGCGTGCAGAACGCAAAGCGGGCCGCTTATATTTGGGCATCTTCTTCAAAAACAGCGGCCGCCCTATGGCGGAGACAGAGGATTCCACAATTTTTCTGCCGGATTATTGTGAAGAATACGCCGATATTTTGCTTGCGTTCTCGTGAACGCTTTGCTATAATCGGAGCTAGTGAAAANGAAACGAAANGCAGGCAAAGGCACACATCGCAAAGGCGTNTCCTCCGGCGGCTCCGGCAAGAGCCCGCCAGGCGCAAGGCAAGTGCATCCGGAACAATGTCATAAAACCAATTTATTTTTATAGGAGGAAATCGTTATGGAACTCAACATCTGCTTAATCGGCTGCGGCATGATTGGAAAGGAACACATCGAGCGCATCCAGAACCGTATCCGGGGGGCCAAGGTCGTGGCCGTCTGCGACGTGTTTGAAGAGGGCGTGAAGAAGGGCGCGGAGCTGGCGGGCCCCGGAACCAAGACCTACACGGACTTCAACGAGGCCATCAACGACCCGGACGTGAATGCGGTCGTGGTCACCACGCCGGGCCAGTTCCACAAGGACCCCGTCCTGGCCGCCATTAAGGCCGGAAAGCCTGTCTTCTGCGAAAAGCCCCTGGCCAACACCGCCGCCGACTGCAAGGCCGTGGTGGACGCGGAGATGGCCTCCGGCAAGCACCTGGTTCAAATCGGCTTCATGCGCCGCTATGACCGGGGCTACAACCAGGTGAAGGAGCTGCTGGACTCCGGCAAGTTCGGCGCCCCCCTGATTGTGAAGTGCACCCACCGGGCCGACGGCGTGGCCCCCAGCTACACCACCGCCATGGCGGTCACGGACACCGCTATCCACGAGATCGACTGCCTGCCCTGGCTGGTGAACGACGAGTGGGACGAGGTTCAGTGCATTCTCCCCAAGGTCACCAGCAAGGCTCATGAAGGACTCCGGGACCCCCAGGTCATGATCATGAAAACCAAGGGCGGCATCGTGGTGCTGCTGGNAGCCAATGTTAACTGCGGCTTCGGCTATGANATCAACTGCGAGGTGGTCTGTGAAAACGGCGTGGTGAACCTGCCCTGCCCGTCCTTCCCGACAGTCCGCTATGCCAACCAGGTCTCCACCAAAATCGAGGACAACTGGATTCTCCGCTTCATCGACTCCTACGACGTGGAGATCCAGGACTGGGTGGACCACGCCCTCAGGGGCGAGACCGGCGGCTCCTCCGCCTGGGACGGGTATGTTGCCTCCATCACCGCCGACGCCCTGGTGAAGTCCCAGACCTCCGGCCAGGCGGAGAAGGTGGTCACCGGCGGCACCCCGGATTTCTATAAGAAATAAGACCTCTTCTTGACTTATCCATATATCGGAAAGGAGCGCCTATAATGAAAATCGCGTTCGACGTCGACGTTTTAGCCAAGCAGATGCCCATCAGGGATTACGTCCGCAAGGTGGCCGACTGGGGTTATAAATACATCGAGCAGTCCCCCCATCCCCGCATCAAC
>NZ_CAJMXG010000096.1:0-10555 GCF_905219725.1 Oscillibacter sp. CU971 | reverse complement strand
TTTACAAGGCCGGGTTTGGGGTTTGTGTCTGATATGCGGTGTGGGATTTTATATCTCGCACCGCTTTTGTTTGTCTCAGCGGCCCCGCGCAAACCCGAGGGGGACGGGAGAACCCCGCCCCCACGGGCCGGACCGCTGAGCGGCAGCAAATATGATATGAGGAGAGCGGTACTGATGAAAAGACTATGTTCCTTGGTTTTGGCTCTGGCGCTGTGCCTGGGCCTCTGCGTCCCGGCGGGGGCGGCGGAGTTTTCCGATGTGCCCGGCGCCCACACCTTCCATGACGCGGTTGTCTGGTGTTCGGGCCAGAGCATCGTCAACGGCTATGAGGACAACACGTTCCGCCCCGCCAACACCGTCAGCCGNTCCNATTTCNCCGTCATGCTGTCCCGCGCGTTTTTCGCGGCTGATATCGAAAAGTACAAAAACCCCATATATATCTCCAGCGGAACCTTCTGGGCCAACTATCAGGCCANGATGGNGAACCAGGCGCTGAACAACACCAGCTTTGCGGACGACACGGATAATGTTCAGGAAATGAGCCGCAGTATCTCCCGGTACGACATGGCCCAGCTCATCACCAATATTATGACCAGGCAGGGCTTCCCGGCAAGCAGCTCTGACAANTCTGCGGCTATTGCCAAAATCACGGACTACAATANTATTCCCAGCCAGTACCGGGATGCGGTCGCCAACGTGTATGCTCTGGGCATAATTACCGGCTACTCTGACGGATCTTTCAGCGGTGAAGTTACGATGAACNGCGGACAGGNCGCTGTCGTAATTTACCGCATGATGCAGTATTCCGGAAACTCCGGCGGAAATATCACCAATCCTGACCCCGAGACTCCCGTAGAACCTGAGACTCCCAGCAAGCCTAGCAATCCCGACCAAACTGGAAAGACTCTGACCAACGGCAAGCCCGTAACAGAAGACAACATCCTGGAACTCCTGTCTGAGCTTCAGTCCAAGTATCCTCAGCACACCAGCTTTGTAGACGGCTATTCTGCCGGAAGCAGCACAGATGTCAGAGCCGCTGTCCGGCTATACAAAATGCCTAGCGAACGCTATTGCAGCACATCTGCCGGCTGCGGCGGTTGGGCAGCTCTTGTCAGCGACTATATCTTTGGTCAAAACGGCTTCCCCGCTCGCAAGATTGCAACTGCAAATGCCCGCCCCGGTGACATCGCTATTACACTGGATGGTAACGGTAAACTCACACATGTAGCCATTGTTACGAGTCGTGCTTGGCACAATGAAGAATGCCAGTGGACAGAATTCGATAGCACTGATGCCAGCGATGTTCGTGGCACAAACAAAACGTATACCATTTACTGGGACATTGAACATTCTGCTTGGGACGACCCTCAGCCCGGTGATTATACCGTTGACGTCTGGACTCGCTACCCTAATTAAAAACGTCCGAAAAGCGGCCTTGCCGAAAAAGATAGTCTTCCCCCAGCACAGAGAGAAGCCGGCGTCAAGGGCCGAAAAAATTTCCGCATCACTATCCAGAGTACCCCCAGGTCCGGGACGATATTATGATGAAACGGAAAGCGGGCTTTTCCGTGCGGGGCGTGGGAGGACCGGGAGCAAAAGGAGGCGTCACCCNTCCGGCGTCTGAGANTATGAAAAACGGCCCATGGAGCTGGTTCCATGGGCCGTTTTATTGAAAAAAGGATACGAAATGTCCATTTTCCCCTTGACAGAGAAAAATGGACGTGGTAAAATAAAGCACTTATCGACAGCGGGTGGAAAATCCCCCGCTTCATACCTTAATCGGAGTATAGCACATTTCCCAGAAGAATGCAAGAGCGGGNCGAAAGGTTTTTAACAACGGAGCCCGGCGTGTCCCTATCCCCGCCGCCGGTGGCGGCAGAAAGGTGAATGTGAAGATGGCCAAAGACAAGTATTACGGAAAGACCCTTCGCAAAAACTTCGCCCGGTATGAGGAAGTCGTCTCCATGCCGAACCTCCTGGAGATTCAGAAGANCTCCTATCAGGAGTTCCTGGANACCGGCCTCCGGGAGGTCTTCGCCGACGTGGGCGCGATCAGCGACTACCAGGGCAACCTGGAGCTGACCTTCATCGACTACAAGATGGATGAAAAGCCCAAGTACGATGTGGAGGAGTGCAAAGCCCGGGACGCCAACTATGCCGCCCCCCTCAAGGTCAAGGTCCGCCTGCGGAACAAGGAGACCGAGGAGATCAAAGAACAGGAGATTTTCATGGGGGACTTCCCCCTGATGACCCAGTCCGGCACGTTCATCGTCAACGGCGCGGAGCGGGTCGTAGTCTCCCAGATTGTCCGTNCTCCCGGCGTGTACTATGGTCACGAGGTGGACATCAAGACCGATCTGCCCATCCTCACCGCCCAGGTTATCCCCCAGCGGGGCGCCTGGCTGGAGTATGAGACCGACGCCAACGAGCTCTTCTGGGTCCGCATCGACAAGAACCGGAAGATCCCCGTCACCTGCCTCATCCGGGCCCTGGGCCATGAGGCGGGCTATGAGAACCTGAAAACCGACCAGGGCATTTTGGACCGCTTCGGAGACGATCCCCGCATCGTGGCCACCTTAGAGAAGGACCCCTGCAAGAGCTACGAGGACGCCATGCTGGNCATCTACCGCCGCCTGCGTCCCGGAGAGCCCCCCACGGTGGAGGCCAGCGAGACCTTGGTCACGGGGCTGTTCTTTGACCCCCGGCGCTACGACCTTTCTGTGGTGGGCCGGTATAAGTTCAACAAGAAGCTTTCGCTGTGGCAGCGGGTCACCGGGCGGAAGCTGGTTTACCCCGTAGCGGACCCCGCCACCGGTGAGATTCTCTTTGACGAGGGCTGCCTCCTGTCCAAGGAGGACGCCCGCCTGCTGGACGCCGCGGGCGTCTGCGACGTGACGATCGACGTGGACGGCACGCCCCTCCGGGTAATCTCCAACGGCATGTGCGACATGAGCCGCTACGTGGATTTCGACCCCTGGGANACNTNNCAGANCAAAGAGCGGGTTCGGTTCGGCGTCCTCCAGGAGCTGCTGAGCCAGTACAGCGGGGAGGAGCTCATTGACCAGATCATTCTCCACAAGGATCAGCTGGTACCCAAGCACATCATTGTGGACGACATCCTGACCTCCATCAACTATATGAACGGCCTGGCCCGGGGCGTCTCCGTCAAGGACGACATCGACCACCTGGGCAACCGCCGCCTGCGCTGCGTGGGCGAGCTGCTTCAAAACCAGTTCCGCATCGGCTTCAGCCGGNTGNAGCGGGTCATCCGGGAGCGCATGACCATCCAGGACATGGANATCGTCACGCCCCANAGCCTTATCNACATCCGCCNNNTCACGGCGGCCATCAAGGAGTTCTTNGGCTCCAGCCCCTTAAGCCAGTTCATGGACCAGACGAACCCCCTGGCGGAGCTGACCCACAAGCGCCGCCTCTCCGCCCTGGGCCCCGGCGGCCTCTCCCGTGAGCGGGCCAACATGGAGGTCCGGGACGTGCACTACAGCCACTATGGCCGCATGTGCCCCANCGAGACGCCCGAAGNTCCCAACATCGGCCTGATCTCGTATCTGGCCACCTACGCCCGCATCAACGAGTACGGCTTCATAGAGGCCCCCTACCGGGCGGTGGATAAGGAGAGCGGCAAAGTCTCCGAGGAAATCACCTATATGACCGCCGACGAGGAGGACAACTTCATCGTCGGCCAGGCCGCGGAGCCGGTGGATGAAAACGGCTGCCTGGTCAACGCCCGTATCACCGGGCGGCACCGGGACGAGATCGTGGACGTGGACCGGGAGATGGTGGACTACATTGACGTAAGCCCCCGGATGATGGTCTCCATCGCCACCGCCATGATCCCCTTCCTCCCCAACGACGACGCCAACCGGNCCCTGATGGGCGCCAACATGCAGCGTCAGGCGGTGCCCCTGCTGCGGCCCCATGCNCCCATCGTGGGCACCGGCATGGAGCACAAAATCTGCATTGACTCCGAAATCGTGGTCCTGGCGGAGGGCGACGGCGTGGTCACGGACCTGGACGNCCGCCATGTCACCGTGCAGTACGACAGCACCGAGAACAACCCCGCCCCCATCCGGGGAGAGAAGAAAACCTATAAGNTCATTAAGTTCCTCCGCTCCAACCACACGACCTGCATCAACCAGCGCCCCATTGTGGAGGTTGGCGAGCGGGTCCATGGCCGGGGGATTGGCCCCGACGGCCAGATGATGGACCCCACCGTCCTGGCGGACGGCCCCGCCACCGAGCAGGGCGAGATCGCCCTGGGCCAGAACATCCTGGTGGGCTTCATGACCTGGGAGGGCTACAACTACGAGGACGCCGTCCTGCTGAACGAGCGCCTGGTCCGGGAGGACCTCTATACCTCCATCCACATTGAGGAGTTCGAGATCGACGCCCGGGACACCAAGCTGGGCCCCGAGGAGATCACCCGGGACATCCCCAACGTGGGCGAGGACGCCATGAAGGACCTGGACGAAAACGGCATCATCCGCGTGGGCGCGGAGGTCAAGGCCGGGGACATCCTGGTGGGCAAGGTCACCCCCAAGGGCGAGACGGACCTCACCGCCGAGGAGCGCCTCCTCCGGGCCATTTTCGGTGAGAAGGCCCGGGAAGTCCGGGATACCTCCTTGAAGGTCCCCCACGGCGAGAGCGGCATTGTGCTGGACACCAAGGTCTTCACCCGGGAGGGCGGCGACGAGCTGGGGCCCGGCGTGAACATGGTGGTCCGGGTCTATATCGCCCAGCGCCGGAAGATCCAGGTGGGCGACAAGATGGCCGGACTCCACGGCANCAAGNGCGTGGTCTCCCGGGTCCTGCCCCAGGAGGATATGCCCTTCCTGNCCGACGGCACGCCTCTGGACATCGTGCTGAACCNCCTNGGCGTGCCCNGCCGTATGANCANCGNCCAGGTGCTGGAGGTTCACCTGGGCTACGCCGCCCACGCCTTGGGCTGTAAGGTGGCGACCCCCATCTTCGACGGCGCCCGGGAGGAGGATATCCGGGCCANGCTGGCCGAGGCGGGACTGTTCCGCACNGTGGAAACCAGCGAAATGCTGTCCACCGACGGAAGCAAGCAGTATTACCTGTCCGAGGAAGACGGCCGCCGCCCCGTGACGGCGGAGGAGCTGGCGGACGCCGGGGCCCTGGCCGCCTGGAAGACAGAGGGCCGCCTCCTGGTGGCCGACGGCAAGAGCGTCCTCTATGACGGACGCACCGGCGAGCGGTTTGACAACCCCGTCACGGTGGGCTACGTCTACTTCCTCAAGCTCCACCACCTGGTGGACGATAAGATTCACGCCCGTTCCACCGGCCCCTACTCCCTGGTCACCCAGCAGCCCCTGGGCGGCAAGGCCCAGTTCGGCGGCCAGCGCTTCGGCGAGATGGAAGTCTGGGCCCTGGAGGCCTACGGCGCGGCCTACACCCTCCAGGAGATTCTGACGGTCAAGTCCNACGACGTGACGGGNCGTGTCCGCACCTACGAGGCCATCGTCANGGGCCACAACGTGCCCCAGCCCGGCGTGCCCGAGTCCTTCAAGGTCTTGGTCAAGGNGCTCCAGTCCCTGTGCTTNNACATCCAGGTTCTGGACGCACAGGGGAATCCCATCGAGCTGCGGGAGGACGAGGANGCCATGGACACCTTCAACCTGGCCCGGATGNACGCCGACGACGAGCGCAGCCGCAGCGCCTATACCGAGGACATGGCGGCGGAGTTCCAGGATTCCGGCTTTGATATCGAGGACGCCCCCGAGGACGCCGGGGCGGACATCGACGCCGATTTTGACGACGGCGAGGACGACGAATGATGCGTTCGTTGAATATTCCGGCAGTACCGGAGCAATGAAGGAGGAACGCGCAAGATGACCGACAACAAAACCGGCGGCAATATCGCCTTCGATACCATAAAAATCGGCATGGCCTCTCCGGAGCAGATTCGCGCCTGGTCCTACGGTGAGGTGAAAAAACCTGAGACCATCAACTACCGCACCTTGAAGCCCGAGCGGGACGGCCTCTTCTGCGAGCGCATTTTCGGGCCCACCAAGGACTGGGAATGCCACTGCGGCAAGTATAAAAAGATCCGCTACAAGGGCAAAATCTGCGACCGCTGCGGCGTGGAGGTCACCCGGGCCAAGGTCCGCCGGGAGCGGATGGGCCACATCGAGCTGGCCACCCCTGTCNGCCATATCTGGTATTTCAAGGGCATCCCCTCCCGGATGGGATTGCTGCTGGACATCAGCCCCCGGATTCTGGAGAAGGTGCTGTATTTCGCCAACTATATCGTCACGGACCCCGGCGAGACGCCCCTGAGCCGCAACCAGATCCTCTCCGAGAAGGAGTACCGGGACTACCGGGAGAAGTACGAGGACGACTTCCAGGCCGGCATGGGCGCGGAGGCCGTGAAGCAGCTGCTCCAGGACGTGGACCTGGATCAGCTCTCCCAGCAGCTCCACGCGGAGCTTAAGGGTTCCTCCGGCCAGAAGAAGGCCCGCATCGTCAAGCGCCTGGAGGTGGTGGACGCCTTCCGCCTCTCCGGGAACAAGCCGGAGTGGATGATCATNGACGTGCTGCCCGTCATCCCCCCGGAGATNCGGCCCATGGTCCANCTGGACGGCGGACGNTTCGCAACCAGCGACCTCAACGACCNGTACCGCCGGGTCATTAACCGGAACAACCGCCTTAAGCGGCTTATCCAGCTCAACGCCNCGGATATCANCGTCCGCAACGAGAAGCGGNTGCTCCAGGAGGCGGTGGACGCCCTCATCGACAACGGCCGCCGGGGCCGGGCCGTCACCGGCGCCAACAACCGGGCCCTCAAGTCCCTCAGCGATCTCTTGAAGGGCAAGCAGGGCCGCTTCCGCCAGAACCTGCTGGGCAAGCGGGTGGACTACTCCGGGCGGTCGGTCATCGTCGTCGGCCCCGAGCTGAAAATCTACCAGTGCGGCGTGCCCAAGGAGATGGCTGTGGAGCTGTTCCGTCCCNTCATCNTGAAAAAGCTGGTGGAGGACGGCACCGCCAACAACATCAAATCCGCCAAAAAGATGGTGGATAAAGGGGTCACCGAGGTCTGGGACGCCCTGGACGTTATCATCAAGGACCACCCCGTCATGCTGAACCGGGCGCCTACCCTCCACCGCCTGGGCATCCAGGCCTTCGAGCCGGTGCTGGTGGACGGCCGGGCCCTCAAGCTCCACCCCCTGAACTGCACGGCCTTCAACGCCGACTTTGACGGCGACCAGATGGCCATTCACGTGCCCCTCTCCGCCGAGGCCCAGGCCGAGGCCCGCATCCTGATGCTCTCCGCCAACAACCTCCTGCGTCCCCAGGACGGCGGCCCCGTCACCGTGCCCACCCAGGACATGGTGCTGGGCAGCTACTACCTGACCATGGACCGGATGGGCAGCGCCGAGAAGGGCGCGGCGGAGGTCTGGTGCGTGGACGCGGGACACACGAACCTCACCGCCGGGGGCCCGGTGAACGCCGACGAGTTCCTGGCCGCCAACGAGGCCATCGACGCGGAAAACAAAGCCGCCCGGAAAGCCGGCGCGCCGGAGAAGCGGAAGGCCTCCTATAAGCCCCTGCGGATTTACGCCAACGAAAACGAGGCCCTCATGGCCTATAACGAGGGTGTTATCGGCCCCCACTGCCCCATCCTGGTCCGCCGGACCTGTACCGTGGGCGGCACGGAGTATACCCGGGTCGTGGAGATTACCCCGGGCCGCATCATCTTCAACCACAACATCCCCCAAGACCTGGGGATGGTGGACCGGAGCGATCCCGCCCATGTCTGCGACTATGAGGTCACCGAGACCTGCGGCAAAAAGCAGCTGGGAAAAATCGTAGATAAAACCATCAACAAGCACGGCTTCACCATGGCCGCCGAGGTGCTGGACGCGATTAAGGCCACGGGCTACAAATACTCCACCCAGGCCGCCATTACCGTCTCCATTGCCGACATGACCATCCCGCCCAAGAAGTACGAGATGGTCCGGGATACGGAGCAGAAGGTCCTGGACATCGAAACCCAGTACAAGATGGGCTTCATGACGGACCAGGAGCGCTACCGCAACGTGGTCCAGGAGTGGGAGAAGACCACCGAGGACGTGTCCGACGCCCTTCAGAAGAACCTGGACCGCTACAACCCCATCTTCATGATGGCGGACTCCGGCGCCCGAGGCTCCATGAAGCAGATCCGCCAGCTGGCGGGCATGCGGGGCCTGATTGCCAACACCGCCGGACGGACCATCGNAATCCCCATCAAGGCCAACTACCGGGAGGGCCTGACGGCCCTGGAGTACTTCATCTCCAGCCGCGGCGCCCGGAAGGGCCTGGCGGACACCGCCCTGCGGACCGCCGACTCCGGCTACCTGACCCGCCGCATGGTGGACGTCTCCCAGGAGGTTATCATCCGGGAGGAGGACTGCCATGTGACCCACGGNATCAAGGTCTCCNAAATCAGCGAGAACGGGCAGGTGATTGAGAAGCTGTCCGACCGCCTCCGGGGCCGCTTCCTGGTGGGCGACGTGGTGGACGCGGACACCGGCGAGGTGCTGCTGAGCAACGACAAAATGATGGACGGAAGCGAGGATAAGCTGCTGGAGTCCCGGAAGTGGG
Organism: Oscillibacter sp. CU971; assembly: GCF_905219725.1. Lineage (NCBI taxonomy): Bacteria > Bacillati > Bacillota > Clostridia > Eubacteriales > Oscillospiraceae > Oscillibacter > Oscillibacter sp. CU971. The sequence goes on along the minus strand of NZ_CAJMXG010000096.1, from coordinate 1,933 downwards.
TCCAGGAGAACGTCCGCCCCGGGGACCGCTGCGAGTTCGACCCCGCCGGCGACCCGGACAAGAAGCCCACCGTCATGATCCGCACCGTCCTGACCTGCAAGGCCCCCAGCGGCGTGTGCGCCAAGTGCTACGGCATGAACCTGGCCACCTCCAAGCCCGTGGGCCCCGGCGAGGCCGTCGGCATCATCGCCGCCCAGTCCATCGGCGAGCCGGGCACCCAGCTGACCATGCGTACCTTCCACACCGGCGGCCTGGCCGGCGGGGACATCACCCAGGGCCTTCCCCGTGTCGAGGAGCTTTTCGAGGCCCNGAAACCCAAGCGGATGGCNACCNTGGCGGAAATCGGCGGCACGGTCAAGTTCGAGGAGGCCACCAAGGGCAGCCTCTTGAACATCATCATCACCGCCCCCGACGGGGACACCCGGGCCTACGCCGTGCCCCACACAGGCCTCCAGGTGAGGGACGGGGACGTCATTGAGGTGGGCCGCCAGCTGACCTACGGTGCCCTGAACCCCCACGACNTGCTCCGTATCCGGGGCGCGGACGCGGTATACAACTATCTCATTCAGGAGGTCCTGCGGGTGTACCGCCAGCAGGGCGTGGACATCAACGATAAACACATTGAGGTCATTGTCCGCCAGATGATGCGGAAGGTCCGCCTGGAGGACGCGGGGGACACGAACCTGCTGGACGGCTCCATGGTGGACGTTNTGGAGCTGGAGAACGCCAACGAGGACATCCAGCGCCGGAACGCCGCCGGGGAGACCCAGGAAAACGGCGAGCCCCTGCGCCCCGCCGTGGGCACCCAGCTCCTCATGGGCATCACCAAGGCGTCCCTGGCCACGGATNCTTTCCTCTCCGCCGCCTCCTTCCAGGAGACCACGAAGGTGCTGACGGAGGCCGCCATCAAGGGCAAGAGCGACCGCCTGGCGGGCNTNNAGGAAAACGNCANCATCGGCAAGCTCATCCCCGCCGGCACGGGCCTGACGGCCTATCACAACGCAGCCGANGAGATTCTTCCCGAGGCGGAGGAGCCGGTTCCCAAGGAGGAGCCCGCTTCCGAGCCCATCATCCTGGGGAACGCCGTCAGCCAGGCGGCGGAAACCNCCCCCCTGTCTATGAACTGAGAAGTTGTGTAGACGAAAAAGCGCCGGGACCCTGCGGGGTCCCGGCGTTTCTATATGGAAAGGCTCAGCCCTTTAAGATATCCGTGTTCCGGTACTGAATGGCTTCCGCCAGGTGGGCGGCGCCAATGTCCGCCTCCCCGTCCAAATCCGCGATGGTCCGGGCCACCCGGAGAATCCGGTCATGGGACCGGGCCGTCAGGCCCATGCGCTGGAAGGCGTTTTTCATCAGCTTTTCCCNGGTCTCGTCCAGGCGGCAGAAGGCCCCCAGCTGCGCCGGGGCGATCTGGGCGTTGCAGGCCGCGCCGNACCCTGCCAGGCGCTCCGCCTGAATGGCCCGGGCCGCATCCACCCTGGCCTTCACCTCCGCCGAGGACTCCGGGGTCTCCCGGCGGCGNATGGCCTCGTACTCCACCGAGGGCACCGTTACGTGGAGGTCGATCCGGTCCAGCAGGGGGCCGGAGATCTTTTCCACATACCGCTCCCGGTCCCGCTGGGAGCAGGTGCACCGCCGGTCCGGGTGCCCCCGCCAGCCGCAGCGGCAGGGGTTCATGGCGCAGATGAGCTGGAACCGGGCGGGGAGGCGCAGGGTGCNCCCGGCCCNGGAGNTGGTGACCTCCCCGTCCTCCAGGGGCTGGCGGAGAATCTCCAGGGCGTCCCGGCGGAACTCCGGCAGCTCGTCCAGGAAGAGGACCCCGTTGTGGGCCAGGGAGATTTCCCCGGGCCGCATGGCGGGCCCGCCGCCGGTGAGGGCGGAGGCGGAGACGGTGTGATGGGGGCTGCGGTAGGGACGGCGGGTCAGCAGGGGG
>NZ_CAJMXG010000095.1:0-10568 GCF_905219725.1 Oscillibacter sp. CU971 | reverse complement strand
GCCCGGCACCATCCGGGACGTGAAGGTCAGCCAGGGCGCTTCCGTGAAGAAGGGCGACGTGCTGATGATTTTGGAGGCCATGAAGATGGAAAACGAAATCATGTGCCCCTGCGACGGCAAGGTGGCCTCCATCAACGCCGCCAAGGGCGCGGCGGTGGAGTCCGGCACGCTGCTGTGCGTCATCCAGTAAGGCGCTGGAGGGACTGGAATGGAAGCTATACTGGATTTTGTAAACAGCTCGGGATTCGCGCTGTTTGCCCAGGGGGACAACTGGAAGTGCCTGGTGATGCTCCTCATCGCGTGCGGCCTTCTCTACCTGGGTATCGTCAAGAAATTTGAGCCCCTGCTGCTGGTGCCCATCGCCTTCGGCATGCTCATCACCAACCTCCCCGGCNCGGAGATGTACCANGAGATCTTCTTCGCCGGAGGACACATTCACTGGGACCTCATCGGCGGGGCCCCCGTCACGGCGGAGTTCCTGGCGGAGCTGGCGGCGGTGGNCGTTTCCGNCGCCGTGCTGGCTACCGCCACGGTGGGTCAGTCCATCACGCCGGGCCTTATCGACATCCTGTACCTGGGCGTCAAGCTGGGTATCTACCCCTGCCTGATCTTNATGGGCGTGGGNGCGATGACCGACTTCGGCCCCCTGATTGCCAATCCCAAGAGCCTGCTTTTGGGCGCGGCGGCGCAGCTGGGCATCTTCATGACCTTCGTGGGCTGCCGGATGTCCGGCATCTTCTCCTCCGCCCAGGCCGGGTCCATCGGCATCATCGGCGGAGCGGACGGCCCCACCGCCATTTACGGCGCGACGAAGCTGGCCCCGGAGCTCCTGGGCCCCATCGCCGTGGCGGCTTACAGCTACNTGGCCCTGGTGCNGGTCATTCAGCCTCCCANTNTGCGGCTTCTGACCACTGAGGCGGAGCGGAAGATCGTCATGAAGCCCCTGCGGCAGGTCTCCAAGACCGAGAAGATCATCTTCCCCATCATGGTCGCCATCTTCGTGGCCCTGCTGGTGCCCTCCGCCGCTCCTCTGATTGCCTGTTTGATGCTGGGCAACCTCTTCAAGGAGTGCGGCGCGGTGGAGCGCCTGAGCAAGACGGTGCAGAACGAGCTCATCAACATCGTCANCATCTTCCTGGTCGTGTCCGTGGGCGCTACCGCCACGGGCCGGACCTTCCTGAGCCTCCAGACCATCGCCATCATGCTGATGGGCATCGTGGCCTCCGGCTTCGGCACCGCCGGCGGCGTGGTTCTGGCCAAGATCATGAACCTGTTCCTGAAAGAAAAGATCAATCCCCTCATCGGCTCCGCCGGCGTATCCGCCGTGCCCATGGCCGCCCGGGTCTCCCAGGTGGAGGGCCAGAAGGCCAATCCCAGCAACTTCCTGCTGATGCACGCCATGGGCCCCAACGTGGCCGGCGTCATCGGCTCCGCCATCGCCGCGGGCGTGATGATCTCCCTGTTCGGCTGATAGATAGGAGGTATTGTAATGGCTATGGAATTTTTGTCTAAGAAGCCCCTGTATATCACCGACACCATCCTCCGGGACGCTCACCAGTCCCAGGCGNCCACCCGGATGCGGGNGGAGGACATGCTCCCCGCCTGTGAGGTGCTGGACTCCATCGGCTACTGGTCTTTGGAGTGCTGGGGCGGCGCGACGTTCGACTCGTGCATGCGCTTTCTCAACGAGGACCCCTGGGAGCGTCTGCGGAAGCTCCGCAAGGCTCTGCCCAACACGAAGCTCCAGATGCTCTTCCGGGGCCAGAACATCCTGGGCTACAAGCACTACGCCGACGACGTGGTGGACGCCTTCTGCCGCAAGTCCATTGAAAACGGCATCGACATCATCCGAATTTTTGACGCCCTGAACGACGTGCGGAACCTGGAACAGGCCATCAAATCCACCAAGAAATACGGCGGCATGGTGGAAGCTACCCTGTCTTACACCATCTCCCCCATCCACAACGAGGAGTACTTCGTGAAGCTGGCCCTGGAGCTGGAGCAGATGGGCGCGGACGTGATCTGCGTCAAGGACATGGCGAACCTGCTTTTGCCCATGGACGCCTATTCCCTGGTGAAGAAGCTGAAGGAAACTGTGAAAATCCCCATTCACCTCCACACCCACAACACCACCGGCACCGGCGACATGGTCTATCTCATGGCGGCCTACGCCGGAGTGGACATTGTGGACACGGCCCTGAGCCCCCTGGCCAACGGCACGGCCCAGCCCGCCACGGAGTCTTTGGTGGCCACCCTCCAGGGCACCGTCCGGGACACCAAGCTGGACCTGAACAAAATGAGCGAGGCCGCCGCCCACTTCCGCAAGGTCGCCCAGAAGCTCAAGGAGCAGGGCAGCCTGGACCCGAAGGTGCTGAACGTGGACACCAACACCCTCCTCTATCAGGTGCCCGGCGGCATGCTCTCCAACCTGATTTCCCAGCTGAAGCAGGCGAACAAGGAGGAGAAGTACTACGACGTGCTGGCGGAGATTCCCCGGGTCCGCAAGGACTTCGGCTATCCCCCGCTGGTCACCCCCACCAGCCAGATCGTGGGCACCCAGGCCGTTATGAACGTGGTGGTGGGCAAGTACAAGACCTTCCCCAAGGAGTCCAAGGGCCTCCTCCGGGGTGAGTACGGCCAGGTTCCCGGCGANGTCAACGAGGAAGTCCGGGCCCTGGCGGGCATCAAGCCCGAGGACGTGATTACCTGCCGCCCGGCNGACCAGCTCCAGCCGGAGGTGGAGAAGTACCGGGAGGAGTTCAAGGACATCGCCAAGAGCGACGAGGACGTGCTGTCCCTGGCCCTGTTCCCCCAGGTGGCGCCCAAGTTCCTGGCTTGGCGGGACGGGCCCCATGANGAGCCCGCCNCCGCTCCTGCCGCCCCGGCGCAGAAGGCCGCTCCGGCGGACCCCAACGCCGTGCGGGAGCTGTTTGTGGAGTTCAAAGGCTGAACCTTTTTCTTGAAAGACAAAGGTTCCCAAAAAGAACTTTATCCCGCTCTGGCTGTCTGGTGATTCACCAGGCCGAAGCGACGGCAACGCGGAATTGCTTTAACCAACAAGAGGACGGTATCGAACGATACCGTCCTCTTGCTGTCACCACCAGCTGCGGATCCCCTCGGTCGTCACCGTCAGGTCAAAAGTCTCCAGCGCTTCTCCCGCCTCGCTGTACAGCGTCACGGTACAGGGAAGATCTTTGTTCTCAAAATAGTATAGGCCGGGGTCCGCATTGGGGGCGGGCTTCCGATACCACATTTCAACTACCGCAGGGAGGACCAGGTCTTCTTCCCCCATATGCTCCCCTTCAAAGCTGGAGTAATCCGTCTCATAGGGAAAGACGAAGACTTGGTCCGCCAGCCGTTCCCCCTCCAGCATGAACTCCCGGCATTCCACGTTTCCGTTGGGGGCCGGGGGCTTCTCCGCCCGGACCACGGCCACGGCGGTGGCGGCCTCCGCAAAGTGGCCCGCCGCGTAGATTTTTCCGCCCCTGGCGACGCAGACGGCCCCTTCGCCAAAGACTGGGCTCAGGTCGGACCAGTCCCGATGGCTTCCCAGAAGACCGTCTGCGTAACGGAAGATGGTGTAGGTCTCCCCGCACCGGGCCGCCACGGTGGTATAGCGCTCGTACCGGTTTGCGGAAGGGTGCCGCCAGTCCCGCTGGACATACAGGGGCTCCAGCTCCCCGAGAAGGTAGTCGTGCCGCACCTGACGGCATATGCCCCNCACCGTATAGGGCGGGAAGCCCTGGGAGGCATAGATCAGGAACACCCGCAGGAGGGCCAGGAGGAAATTTCGGACCGTTTTCTTTCCCCGGTTCCAATGCCTCATGACATTCCCTCCCATTCCGCTGTCAGCGTCCAGTTTCCCCGGGGGTGGGTGACCTCCACCCGCTGGGGCGGGCCGTCCAGGACCAGGACGATCTGGTCACAGCAGCGGGTCCAGCCGCGTTTGGCGGGGCCGTACAGCCAGTACCCGCTCTCCAGCGGCGTCTCGCCGTCCCCCGTGTAGCGTCCCCAGGGAAGGGACTGTCCGTCGGCGGTGATTTCCAGGCGTTGATACAGGCCCTCCAGGTTATCGTGGAACACGTCCTGAGTCTCCACCCAGAGGATGAGGGGGACCTGGAGCCGGGACTCGTCGGGAAGCGCGTCCTCCCAATAGGTACCNGCGTAGGGNTCGGGNTCCCCGGAAGCCAGCCANAGGTCCAGATAGTCTGTGGCGGCGTGACCGGCGGAAGCCGGGACGCTCCCGGTGAGCTGGTTCCAGGTCAGAGCCGTCAGGGAGCGGGTGTTGGANTCATTCTGCCAGACCTTCCAGGCCAGCAGCAGCGCCAGGAGCAGCACCAGANGGCGGCTTACCTCCCACAGCCAGCCAAGCCAGGGCTTATGTACCCGGTCCAGGGCCCGGCCCACCTCCTGGGCGTTTCCCATGGCCTCCAGGGCCCGCTCCTCCGCCAGCTCCCGGGGGCGGCCCAGGCGGAGGAGGTCCCGGACGTGCTCCTCATAGTGGTCCCGAAGCTCAAGCTCGATGCTCCGGTGGTCCGNCCGGAAGCGGACCTGTTCGCGCACGGCGTTCACCCAGATTTGAAAATTGCTGCGCATGGCACCGCCCTCCTCACGCCGGGGAGGCGCTGTTGACCACCGCGTCCACCTGTTCCCGGAAGGTCGCCCACTCCTCCTTCCGGGCATCCAGGGCCCGGCCGCCCTTCCGGGTGATGCGGTAGTACTTCCTNGTCNGGCCCNCCGGGGACTTCTTTTCCCGGACGCTGACCAGCCCCTCCGCCTCCAGGCNGTGGAGAATGGGGTACAAGGTCCCCTCCTTCAGGTCGAAGACGTGGTTGGACCGCCGGGCCAGCTCGGTAATCATCTGGTAGCCGTACATCTCCTCCCCCGAGAGCAAAGAGAGGACCAGCAGCGTCGTGCTGCCGCTCATCAGGCTCTTGTCGATTTTCATGGCGCGCCTCCTTTCACAATGCCTCGGTCATCTATGGTTAGTATACATAGATGACCGAGNTTTGTCAAGTGCCAAACGGCGCGCCCCCCCGCGCCATTCCGCCCTGGAGATCAGGAAAGNGCGGACACAGCGNTCCGCCCCGGGGAAAATACCTCTTTTCAAGTATAGGACCGCTCCACCCGGACCTTGGCCTGGAAGCCGCTGTCCAGCACCTGGACGGCGCTTTGGATCTTCTCCTCCACCTCCTGGTCCGTGAGGCGGAAGTCGAAGGGCACCGCCGCGTCGAAAATCACATGGGCGTGCCCCTTCCGGGGCACTACCCGGAAGTCGTGAATGGTGATGTCCCCGTCGATGCACCGGACCAAGGCCTCCACCCGCTTGCGGGTCTCCTGGGTGACGCCGTCGTCGGTGCACACCGGGTCCATGTGAATTACCGCCTCGCAGCCCAGGCGCTCCCGGAGCTCCCGCTCCACATGGTCAANGCGGTTGTGGAGCTCCAGCAGTTCCCCGCTGGCGGGGANCTCGGCGTGAAGGGAGATCATCCGCCGCCCGGGGCCGTAATCGTGGACGATGAGGTCGTGGACCCCCAGGATGGGCTGGTGGGACAGGACCAGGGACCNGATTTTCTCCACGAACTCCGCCGAGGGCGGCGTGCCCAGCAGGGGGTCCATGGTGGCCTTAACCGCCTGGACGCCGGACCAGAGGATGAACAGGGCCACCAGCAATCCCCCCCATCCGTCCAGAGCCACGCCCGTATACCGCTCCACCAGGGAGGCGGCCAGCACCACCGACGTGGCGGCGCAGTCGCTGAGGGAGTCCAGGGCGGCGGCCTCCATGGCGGTGGAGCCGATGCGCTTTCCGATCCGCCGGTTGTAAAAGGCCATGTAGAGCTTTACCGCGATGGCGGCGCAGAGGACTGCGGTCACCCAGGGGCCGGTCTCCGCCGGGACAGGGCGCAGAATTTTCCCCACGGAGGACTGGGCCAGCTCGAAGCCCATCAGCAGGATCAGCATGGCCACCACCAGGCCGGAGAGGTACTCCATCCGCCCGTGGCCGAAGGGGTGCTCGTGGTCCNGCTTCTGCTCCGCCAGGCGAAAGCCCAGCAGGGTGACCACGGAGGACCCGGCGTCGGAAAGGTTGTTCACGGCGTCCGCCACTACGGCGATGGACCCGGAGGCCAGGCCCGCCAGCAGCTTTCCCAAAAACAGCAGCAGGTTTAAAAACACGCCCACCCCGCCGCAGAGGATGCCGTAACCCCGCCGCAGCTGGGCCTCCGTCTTCCCCTCGGGCCTGAGGAACCGGCGGGCCAGAATCGAAATNACAAACTCCACTCCCTTCCAGGAACTCATAAACGTTAGAGGATATGCGGAAGAGCGGCACGTTGATACCGCTCTCTCCCCTTTATTTCTTCCCCGGCAGAACCAGTTTCATGTGGCAGCACAGGTCGTCCAGGTCCCGGTCCGTGGCGGCGGGCACCCGGAGCCTGGCCCCGCAGTCCCGGCAGATGAGGTCCACGGCGGACCGCCGGACCTCCATGCCGTAACGTTCGCTGCCGCAGGCGCAGGAGATTCCCTTCCGGGCGGCGATGTCCCGGAGCTCCGAGAGGACCTCGTACATGAAAACGTTATCCAGGAAGGCCTCGTTGTCCCCNTGNCGCTTCTCCTTCTCCGCCAGGACAGCCAGCTCCCTGAGCTGCCGGTCCACGGTGCCCTCCGGGCCGATGAAGCAGCAAAACTGCTTCGTCNCGGCGCAGGCCAGGGCCACGGCCCCTTCCAGCACCTGTTTCCGGGAACAGACGGCGGTGTGGGTCCCCCCGCAGAGACCGCAGGGGACGGTGAGCCGGNAGCGCTCTCCGNCAAAGGCCGCCGTCAGGGCGGAGCCGCCGCAGTCACACTCCACCTCCGCGCCGGAGGCCTCCAGCGCAAAAACGGAGCGTGCCTTCATAACGGGCTTCCCGCATTTTGGGCAGAGATATCCAAAGGTCCGCATCTCCTCGCGCATGGCAAAGCACCTCTTCCANGCTCCCCGTCGAGTCCGGGGAATCTGTATAGTTAGAATTTAAATTTTACCATAAGCCTTTGGCGAAGTCCAGTGCTTTTGTGCATACTGCGCAGAATTTCCCCGCACATAACCGCCCCTCGTCCTCCGCCGCCCGCAAACCGGCGCGGCCTTTGCGGGTGGAAAGCAAAGGAATTCCCCATCCGGCAGAGCGTTCCGCCCCTTCGGGGCGGGAAGCGCAGCGGTAAGGGGAATTCCTTGTCTATCGCTGAGGGAAAAGGGCTGTCTCATTAAGTATACATGCGCAGGCAAGCCGCCCAGCCGGCGGGCCTTACTTCAGGCGGAACGCGGCCACCAGGCTCTTGAGGAGGCTGGCCTGGGAGGAGAGCTCCTGGCTGGCGGCGGCGCTTTCCTCACNGGTGGCGGNGTTGGTCTGCACCACGCTGGAGATTTGGTCAATCCCCTCCGTAACCTGGCTGATCGCAGCGGTCTGCTTTTCCACCGCCTCTACCACGATGGACNTCTGGGTCGTGACGCCGCCGGCGCTGACGCTGGTGCGATCCAGGGACTGGGTTACCTCGCTCACCACATGGCTGCCTTCGGCCACGGNNGCGATGGAGCNTTCAATCAGGTCCTTGGTGGCTTTGGCGGCTTCGTCGGACTTGTTGGCCAGGTTGCGGACCTCGTCGGCAACCACGGCAAAGCCCTTTCCGGCCGTCCCGGCCCGGGCCGCCTCCACGGCGGCGTTCAAGGCCAGGATGTTCGTCTGGAAGGCAATGTTTTCGATGGCGGCAATGATTTTGCTGATTTNCTCGGAGGAAATGGNGATCTTGCCCATCGCCACGTTGAGCTGCTTGACGTATTCCATGCTGACGCCCAGCTGGCCCCCCGCCTGTTCCACAAACTGACCGGCCTCCTCCGTGGCCTGGGCGGTCCGCCGGGCGTTTCCGGAGATGTCGCTGATGGTGGCGGAGAGCTCCTCGACGGAGCTGGCCTGCTCCGTGGCGCCCTGGGCCAGGGCCTGNGCGNTATTNGACACCTGTTCGGCTCCGGCGGANACCTGTTCGGCGCTTTCCCGGATCTGGCTCATGGTCTCATTCAGCTTGGACTGGATGCTGTCCAGGGAGACCTTGATGGACATAAAGTCTCCCACGTATTCCTGCCGGGCGGAGGCGGTCAAGTCTCCGGAGGCAATGGAGTCCAATACGGAGGCAATCTCGCCGATGTAGGAGCGGAGCCGCCGGATCGTCCTCTCAAAAATAAGGGCTAACTGGCCCACCTCGTCGTTGGAGTGAATGGCGATGCCGCCCTCCTCGCCGCCGGAAAGTCCCAGGTTACCCTGCTCCAGGCGGCCGGCCACCCGGGTAATCTCCGCCAGGGGAGAGGAAACGGTCTTTTTCAGGTACGCCGTGNGGAAAAANATGCACACAACGATGACGGCGAGGCTCACCAGGATGGTATAGATTACCGTCATAAAAATCTGATGGTTGGCCTCCGCGGAAGAGATCCCGGCAAAGAGGAGGCCGTTGACCGCTCCGGCGGCGTCTCTGGTGGGAACATAGGAGCACAGATATTCCTCATCCAGAATGGTTGCCCTGCCCACATAGCTCTGTCCTTTTTGCAGCACAATTTCAGACAGCTCGGAGGACAACGTGGTGCCCACCACCCGCTGCCCGTTCTGGACTACGGTGGTGTAGGCCCGGGTATTTCCTTCAAAGATGGTAAACTCACAGCCCATGCGGCTTTTCAGATCATCCAGCAACTGGTTGACGTCTTCTGTGCCGCCGGTCTGGCTCAGGACGTAGTCCAGCATATTGGTGCCGTTGGTGCAGCGCTGCTCCAGCATCCCGGTTGCCAAAGAGCGGAACATAATCACGCACATGCCCACGGCGAAGACAACGGATATCATCTGCATGATGACGACCACATTGCCCACTTTTTTGCCGATACGGGTCTGCTTTCCTTCCGCGCTCTTTTGTGAAAACTCAATCTTTTTCATAGTCGCTTACTCCGTCTGTCTGTCAGAATTAAAATCGGCACACAGCCATTTGTCATTATACTGAGGGACCGCCCTTTTTGCAAGCCCTTTTTTATCCGGGGGATGTCCTGCCAGCCGTTCCCATTCTTTTTCTCTTATTTTCATAAAAGTGACAAAGGAAACCGCCGTCCGCCTCCAGCTTGGCCGGGGCTGGACGTTCTTGCCCAGAGGGACAGTTTCGCCGCCTGGGCGGACGTGGACCCGGAAGCCCGGACCATCACCGTCAACAAGGCGATGGAGTGCGATTCCAGTGGCGTCCCCAGCCTCCGGCATGTCACCAAGACCGCCGCTGGTATGCGGACGGTGGATATTCCCCAGAGGCTTGCGGCCTACATGGCGGAGCTGCCCCGGGATAACCTGCTGGTGATTCCCAGCGCTCACGGCGGCGTTCTGACGGACTCAGCCTGAAAAAAGCTCTGGGACTCCTATATGCGGCTTCTGAACGAGAAATACGGGACCCGGACCCCGGCGGACCTGGAACAGCGGAGGTCTGGCAAGCCGGGGCCCAAACAGCTGGACAGGACGATCCCGAACATCACCATGCACTGGCTCCGGGGTTCGAATCCCCGCCGGGTCANNATGATAAGTTGACAGACCGCCAAGNGGTTGGTCTGTCAATTTTTATATACAGAATGCAAAAACTCGTTGCGCCGCAGTAATTTCACTGCGGTATTTTTATTNATCGAAGGAGAATTATAATGAACGTGATACAAAAAAGTGAAGCAATTAAGAACGGTCTCCGGAAAGGCTTTCAGGACGGCAGGTCCAAAATGGCAAAGCGCAAGTGCTACGGATACACGATCAATTCTGATGGAGGACTGGAAATAAATCCGGACGAAGCCAAGGTGGTGAGCTGGATATTTGAACGGTATCTTGCTGGTGACAGCCTTGGGAAAATTGCTGCTGGTCTGGAAAGGCAGGGCATTCCCTCCCCCACTGGCATGCCCAAATGGAATCGGGAGGCAATTGACAAACTGCTCTCCAATGAAAAATACACCGGACGGGTGCTGCTCCAGAAGACGCTCAGCATCGGCGCTGTCCAGAACGAAAACAATGGCCTCATGGAACGGTATCTCTACACCGGCTCCCATGAGACCATTATTTCTGACGAGATGTTTATGGCGGTACAGCAGGAGAAACTGAGCCGCTCCAAAGAACCGCAAAATCACATTGCCATGAAGCTCTCGCTTTGATATAATGAGGAAAATTGCGGGAGGTCGTGCGANTGCGAAAGGTGACTGAAATTCTTCCTGCGCAAGGCCATCGTCCAATGGAACTGCGTCATCTTCGTGTAGCTGCTTACTGCCGGGTCAGTACAGAGTTGGAGGAGCAGANCAGAAGTATNGAANTACAGGAGCGGNACTATTCACAGCNGATTTCAGCAAATCCCAATTGGGAAAGTGCCGGCATTTTTGCAGAAAGAGCTACTGGTTTAAACACAAAAGAACGGCCAGAGTTTTGCCGGATGATAGCTCAGTGCCGCAAGAAGAGAATTGACTTGATTCTGAGGAAGCACTGATTAAAGCCGGTAAAAGCCAGGCAAACAGACAAAGGTAAAGGAAACGTCCAATAAAGGACCATATT
>NZ_CAJMXG010000094.1:0-10903 GCF_905219725.1 Oscillibacter sp. CU971 | reverse complement strand
ATCTGGAGGCGGAGGCGGTGGGGCGGNTTCTGCGCATTGCCCAGGCGGCCCAGGCCCCGGTGATCATCGTCCACCTCACCAACGGCGAGGCGCTGGGCGAGGTCCTCCGGGCCCGGAAGCGGGGCCAGACGGTGTACGTGGAGACCTGCCCCCACTACCTGGCCCTGGACGAGAGCCTGTATTACCAGGAGAATTTCACCGACGCGGCCCGGTANGTCTGCGCNCCGCCCCTGCGGGAGAAGAAGGAGGCGGACGCGCTGTGGAAGGCCCTGCGCCGGGGGGAGATTCAGACCGTCTCCACGGACCACTGCTCCTTCACCCTGGAGCAGAAGGAGATGGGCCGGGAGGATTTCACCAGGATTCCCGGCGGCCTCCCCGGGGTGGAGACCCGGGGGGAGCTGATGTGGTCCCTGGGGGTTGCGAAGCGGAAGCTGAGCGTGGCCCAGATGTGCCGCGTCCTCAGCGAGAACCCGGCGAAGCTGTACGGCCTCTTCCCCCGGAAGGGGACCCTCCAGCCCGGGGCGGACGCGGATATCGTGGTCTACGATCCCAGCGGCGGGCACGTCATCCGGGGGGTGGACTGCGAGTCCGCCGCCGGGTACAGCCCCTATGAGGGCTTCGCCACCGACGGCGGCATCCGGCAGGTGTGGCTCCGGGNCCGGCTGGCGGTGGAGAGCGGGAANGTGCTCCCCTCCCAGCCGGAGGGGAAATATATGGTCCGGGGGAAGTGTATGCTGTAAATGTCCGCCGGGAAAAAGGCGGACACTGAGGGAATGGCCTGACCAAGGGGNCAGGCCCCACAGGNAAGCCTTGGTACCCGGTCAAAACCTGTCCCACTTTGAGGAAAGTCCTCTAGAACCCATTTTCCATAGCCAACAAATAGCTGTACAGGGGTACCGCAANACAGATGNCGCCTGAAAAGGAGNAAGCACTATCTTTGTGGGGCCTGACCCCCTGGTCAGGCCATTCCCCGGGAACATGGCGCTTTCCATAGNACACACAAAACCCCGGCGGACCATCCTCAAGGCCCGCCGGGGTTTCAATTTCTCAGGACAAAGGCTCCTGGCTGAACATCACCGTCAACGCGTACACATGCTCATAGCCCAGCTTCTCATACTCCTCCGGCTGGAAAAAGTACTCCGGGTCGTAGGACAAGACCTGGTTCTTCGTCGTGTTGATCTGGATGGCGATGGGAATCTCTCTCTCGTAGACGATCTCCGTGCGGCCAGCCAGGAAGCTGGCCGTCCGGCCCATGNCCNCGGGGTCGTCGATCTCCTCCGAAGAGCCGTACTTCACCGCCGTGAAATCCTTCCCAAACTGCACGGCCTCCCGATACTCGCCCCGGAGGTCCTCAAAGCCGAAGGCCATGCGGCCCTTCTTTTCTCCCGCTTTCAGGGACATGCCCCCGCCGCCGGTGACGAGCTCCCATTTGCCGTCCTCCAGCACATAGGTGTTGACGCGGACGGTTTTCGCCGCCCCGTCCAGCACCACGTCAAAAAGGTGCTGGTCCGTGTCCGCCCCCAGGAGCTTGGCCACGGCCTCTTCCTCCTCATTCAGCTCCGCAGGCTGAATGTACATGGCCGGGGCCGCCCCGGCGGAGCACCCCGCCAGCAGGGCCAGCAAAANCAGAAGCGCAAATATTCTCTTCATCGGATGTCCCCTTCCCGCAAATCTGCGTCGCCGTCGNTCCAGCCCGGTTTCCCGNCAGACAACCAGAGCGAGCTAAAGTTCTTTTTGCCTACTTTTTCTTACAAGAAAAAGTAGGTCAGCCCCAGGTCACATCGACGACCGTTCCGTTTTGGAACTCCACCGTCTCGCTTTTCATGATATAGTCCGTCTTTCCGATCCGGACCTCCTGCTCCCCGACCTTCGTGGTCATGACCTCCTCCTTGGGCACCGTGGCGGTGCAGGTAAAATAGAGGTTCACATGGTCCGGGTCTTCGTGCCACTGCCCGTCGGGCCCCAGCTCCAGCCAGGGGGTGGCCTCCACGGACTCAATGCGCCCGTTCAGCCGGGCCCCGGAGGCCATCAGCGGGGAGGGCAGATTCTCCTTGGAATTCTCGTACAGCTCCGCGGCCACGTTCTGCACCCGCACCACGTAGGTAATCTCCATGGTGGGCACCTCAATGGTCCCGCCCCGGTTCAGGACGCGCACGGCTCCGTAAAGGACTACCGCCAAAATCAAAGCCACGGCGATGATGTCGATGATGTTGAATTTCCCAATNTTGAATGATTTCTTTTGTTCCATGCCAGACCTCCGCGGCGGGCCCCGGGCCCGCCTTCTTTCAGATTGATGGAGCCTTTGGTAGACAAGGCCCGGAAAATATTATATAATACCTTTCACAAAATCACAAGGGGATATTTGTTATGAAGGTCATTCATCTCATCAGCGGCGGGGACTCCGGCGGGGCCAAGACCCATGTGCTGAGCCTCCTCCAGAACCTGAACAAGACCATCACCGCCCAGCTGGTCTGCTTCCGGGACGGCCCCTTCGCCGGGGAGGCCCGTTCCCTGGGCATCCCGACCATGATTTGCGGCGGCAACCACANTTTCAAAATCCGCCGCCAGCTGGCGGAGTATATCCGCCGGGAGGGCTTCCAGCTCATCCACTGCCACGGCTCCCGGGCCAATATGATCGGCGCCCTCCTCCGGGGGGTCACGGGCCTTCCGGTGGTCACCACCATCCACAGCGATTATAAAATCGACTACATGGGCCGCCCCCTGGCCCGGTGCACCTTCGGGGTCATCAACACCTGGGCCCTGCGGCGGCTGGACTACCGCGTGGGCGTCTCCGACGCCATGGTGGACCTGCTCATCTCCCGGGGCTTCCCGGCGGACCGCTTCTACGCCATCTATAACGGCATCGACTTCANCCCCGCGNCGGACCAGGGGGACCGGCTTACCTACCTCCGCTCCCTGGGGGNGGACGTGGAGACGGCTTCCGTGGTTGTGGGCATCGCCGCCCGGCTGAACCCGGTGAAGGACATGTCCACCCTCATCCGGGGCTTTGCCGAGGCGTATAAAACCTGCGGCAAACTACGGTTAGTAATCGCCGGAGACGGCGAGGAGCGGGAGAAGCTGGGGGCTCTTGCCCGGGAACTGGGGGTGGAGCGGCAGGTCACCTTCGCCGGGTGGATCAGCGGGGGCATGGACCGCTTTTACAGCGCGCTGGACATCAACGTCCTCACCAGCCTGTCGGAGACTTTTTCCTACGCCCTGACGGAAGGGGCCCGGTTCCACCTCGCCACCATCTCCACCGCCGTGGGAGGCATCCCCTATCTCATTGACGATGGGGTCAACGGCTATCTGTTCACCCCTCGGGACTGGGAAACCCTGGGCAAGCGCCTGGCGGCCCTGGGAACCGACGGGGCCTTGCGGCGNGAGATGGGGGAGAAGCTCTTTGAAAAGGCCTCCGCCCAGTTCTCCATTGAAAAGACCGTGGACACCCAGCTCCATATCTACGGGGAAATCCTCCGCCGCCACGCCCGGCCCCNGCGGGAGCGGGACGGCGTGGTGATCTGCGGGGCCTATGGCCGGGGCAACGCCGGGGACGACGCGATTTTGGAGGCGATCCTGGAAGAGATGCGGTCCATCGACCCGGACATGCCCGTGACGGTTATCTCCAAAAATCCCAAGGCCACCCGCCTTTCCTACCGGGTCCGCTCCGTCAGCCGGATGGACCTTTCCGGCTGGCTGGGGGCCATGAAACAGGCAAGGCTCTATATCAACGGCGGCGGAAGCCTTATCCAGGACGTGACCTCCCGCCGCTCCCTCTGGTTCTACCTCATGAACATCCGGGCCGCCAAATGGGCGGGCTGCAAGGTTCAGATGTATGGCTGCGGCATCGGCCCCGTCAAGCGGGAGAATCACCGGAAGCTGGCGGCCAAGGTGCTGAACCGGAACGTGGACGTGATTACCCTCCGGGAGCCGGACTCCCTGGAGGAACTGAGATCCATGGGGGTGGACAGGCCGGAAATCAAGCTGACGGCGGACCCGGCCCTGACCCTTGCCCCGGCGGCGGAGGAAAAGACGGACAGCGTGCTCCTCCGGGCGGGCATCCCGCCCCGGGGGGAGCGGCTGATCTGCTTCGCCCTCCGGCCCTGGCCGGGCTTTTCGGAGAAGGCCCCCCTCTTTGGGGCCGCCGCCCGGTACGCCTGGGAGGGCTACGGCCTCACCCCCGTCTTTACGGCGGTGGAGAAGGGCCAGGACCCCGCCGCCGCCCGGGAGGCGGCGGAGTGCCTGGGGGACACGCCCCATTACTTCCTGGACGACGCCGGGGCCGCCGGGACCATCATCGGGGCCTTGTCCCGGATGGAGGCGGTGGTGTCCATGCGGCTCCACGCCCTGATTTTCGCCGCCGGGCAGGGCATCCCCCTGGCGGGGGTGGTGTACGACCCCAAGGTCTCCTCCTTCCTGCGGTATATCGGGCAGGAGAACTTCGCGGACCTAAAGGACCTGACCCAGGAAACCCTGAACGCCATGATTGACCGTGCCGCCGCCCAGGCCGGGGACAAGGAGGCCCAGGCGGTGGCGGTCCGAAAGCTGCGGGAGCTGGAGCAGGGAAACGTGGAGATNGCGAAGCGNCTGCTGGAGCGTTAGGTCAGCGGGAACAAATTTCCCGCTGGGCCGCGATGGTCTCCAGAGTGTCCCCCAGCTGGGTCAGGATGGCCCCCGCCAGGCCCAGCTCCTGGTCGTTCAATTGACCCGCGATGGCCACCGCCAGGGAGTTCACCATGGTGGTGAGGGCCAGGGGGTCGCAGTTTGGGTTTGTCATAGGATCACCTCTGCATTCTATGAGGCGCGGCCCCGGATCGTTCCCCCTTGCCTTTCTTCCCTGTTTCCTGTACAATCGGCTTATAAGCGAACCTGAAAATTTTGACATATTTGGAGGAAACCCGACATGACCTATCAGGAAGTCCTGGCAAACGCCCGTACCTGTATGGGCCCCCACTGCAAATCCTGCCCCACCTGCAACGGCCTGGGGTGCCGGAACGCCATCCCCGGCCCCGGGGCCAAGGGCGTTGGCACCGGTTTTATCCGCAACTACCAGAAGTGGCAGGAGCTCTGCGTCAACATGGACACCATCTGCGAGAACAAGCCCGTGGATACCTCCTTCGCCCTCTTCGGCCAGACGGTGGACCTGCCCGTCTTCGCCGCCCCCGTGGGGGCCATGCAGCTCCACTACGGGGACAAATACGACGACCTTGCCTATAACGACATCTTAGTGGCCGCCTGCGCCCAGGCGGGCATCGGNGCCTTNACCGGCGACGGCACGAACCCCGCCGTCATGGAGGCCGCGGCGGAGGCCCTGAAAAAGCAAAGCGGCCGGGGCGTGCCCACCGTCAAGCCCTGGAATATCGAGACTATCCGGGAGAAGCTGGCCCTCATCAAGCCCGCGAAGCCCTTCGCCGTGGCCATGGACATCGACGCGGCGGGGCTGCCGTTTCTGAAAAACCTCCAGCCCCCGGCGGGCAGCAAGACCGTGGCGGAGCTGCGGGAGATTGTGGATATGCTGGAGGGGGCCCCCTTCATCCTCAAGGNCGTCATGACCGTCCGGGGGGCGGAGAAGGCCCTGGAGGCCGGGGCCTCCGGTATCGTAGTCTCCAACCACGGGGGCCGGGTGCTGGACCAGTGCCCCGCCACGGCGGAGGTCCTGCCCGCCATCGCGGACGCCNTGGGCGGGAGGATGACCNNCCTGGTGGACGNCGGCATCCGCTCCGGCCTGGACGTGTTCAAGGCCCTGGCCCTGGGGGCGGACGCGGTGCTGATTGGCCGTCCCTTCGTGAACATGGTCTACGGCGGCGGGGCCGAGGGGGTCCGGATCTACGTGGACAAGCTGAAGGCCGAGCTGGCGGACGCCATGGCCATGTGCGGGGCCCACTCCCTGGCGGAGATTCGCCGGGACATGATTTTCGGATATTGAGAAGCGGAGGCGCCGCCGGGGGGAAGCCTCCGGCGGCGCGTGTTTGNCCGGCTTTCGGGGCCCCGGCGGTTTTAACGGGCGCACCCCTCAAATGCCTGGANCAGGCNCAAAAAGGGGCTTGCGCTTTGGGCAGAATATGGTATACTGTATTTGTTAGAGTTTCGCCGCAAGGCAATTTTCAATATGAGGTGATTCTATGGTCGGTGGAATATCAGGCGTCGGGAGCTTCGGAATGGGCTCTGTCGGGGCGTTTTACCAGTCCCGGCTGTCGGAAAATATTCGCAATTCCCGCGCGGCCCAGCAGGCCCGGCAGCCGGTCTGGACGGCGCGGAAAAACGCCTNCCCCGAGACGCCGGTGGAGCCGGTCAAGGCCGTGCGCCCCATCTCCCGGGACGAGGCGTCCTTGCNNGAGCTGACGGCCCGGCTGGAGAACGACCCGGCGGCCATGGCCGGGCGGATGCGGNNCCGNTACGGCGAGATAGACCCCGAGGGCATGTTCGTGGAAACCGGGAAAGAGGGCCTCTCCCCTGTGGACGGCTCCCGGAAAAACGCCCTGGAGGGCCAATTGGCCCAGGCCGAGGACGCCCTGGGCCGGAACGATTTAAAGGGCGCGGAGGACGCGCTTTTGAACGGCGCGCCCAAGGCGGAGGAAGCGANGCTGCCCGGCCTCCCCGGACAGNAGGGAGACGCGGAGGACGAAAAGGCCCTGGACGGCAAGAGCGCCCAGGGGGCNGAGAGCGCCCAGGGGGCCGAGAGCGCCCAGGAGGCCCTGGAAGAGGGCGAGTGCGAGACCTGCGAGAGCCGGAAGTACCAGGACGGGTCCGACGACATGGGCGTGTCCTTCCAGACGCCCACCAACATCAAGCCGGAGCAGGCGGCCTCCGCCGTCCGGGGCCATGAGATGGAGCACGTCTACCGGGAGCAGGCCAAGGCCAACCGGGAGGGCCGGAAGGTGGTAAGCCAGAACGTGACCATGCACACGGAAATCTGCCCGGAGTGCGGCAAGTCCTACGTCTCCGGCGGCACCACCCGCACCGTCACCAAGGCGGACACGGATAACGCCGCCCAGCAGCAGGACCTGGCCCGGCAGAACGAGGAAGAACAGAAGACGCGCACCCCCTTCTCGGCGGTGGCGTGATACGAGGCGAACAGGGCTCCGAAGGCGGGGCCCTGTTTTCATAGGGGAAAAATCCCCGGAACCTTTCCCCTGGAAAATCCGTCTATATAGGTAACAGCCCCGCTTGGAAGACGGGGCGGACAAGGAGGATGAACGGATGAAAAGAGGACTTGCCCTGTTCCTGGCGGCCCTGCTGACGGCCCTGACCCTCACCGCCTGCGGAGGAGGCGGGGGCTACAGCGGGGGAAGCGCTTCCAGCGCCTCCGCCGACAGCGAGAGCCAGACGGCCTATGACGGCAGCGGGGACGAGTGGAAGGCCGAGGTAAGGGAGTTCGGCTTTGACGCCCCCGCCGGCTCGGCGGGGGGCTCCCCCGCCGAGCCGGGGGCGACCACAGAGGAGCCCCGGGAGGACCGCCTGGCCAGCGCCAAGATGGTCTACACCGCCAGCATCCAGGCGGAGACTCAGGATTACGACGCCTGTACCGCCGCCCTGGAGGACCTGGTGGACAGGCTGGGGGGCTATTTGGAGTACNCCTCCGCCGACAGCTACGGCGACGGCAGCCGGAGCGCCAGCTATACCGTCCGGGTCCCCGCCAAGGAGTTTCGGGGCTTTTTGAAGACCGTGGGGGAAATCAGCCACGTCACCAGCCAGGACCAGAACGCCGAAAACATCAGCGAGCGGTACTACGACACGGAGAGCCGCCTGGAAACCCAGAAGACGAAGATGGAGCGGCTTCAGGCGCTGCTTTCCAAGGCGGAAAATATGGAGGACATCATCGACCTGGAAAACGCCATCAGCGAGACGGAATACCAGATCGAGCAGCTTACCGGGTCCCTCCGGCATTATGACTCCCTGGTGGATTTCGCCACCATCGACGTCCGCTTGCGGGAGGTGCTGCGCCTCACCACGGTGGAGGAGGCCCCGCCCACCTTTGGAAGCCGCCTGGGGAACGCCTTCACGGACGGGCTCCGCGGCTTTGGGGACTTCCTCCAGGATGTGGCCGTGTACCTGGCCTACAACTGGACCTGGATGGTCCTCCTGGCCCTCATCATTCTGCTGGTGGTGAAGGTCTCCAAGCGGCGCCAGGCCCAGCGGGGAGAGACCTTCCGCCAGTCCCGGGAGCGGACGGGGGGCAGCTTCTTCAAGCGGAAGAAGGACGAACCGAAAAACCCGGANGACAAACAGCCGTAAATCTGATATAGTAAGGGGGCGGACGGAGATCCGCCCCCGTTTTTTGAAATACCCGCAAGGAGGAGATTGANATGAAACTCACCTGGCTGGGCCACGCCTGTTTTCTGGTGGAGCAGGGCGGCTATCGGATTTTGCTGGACCCCTACACCGGCGTGGAGGGTTATCCGGCCCTGGCGGAGCNAAAGCTCCAGGTCCACAAGATTCTTTGCAGCCACGGCCACTTTGACCACAACGCCGTGGACCAGGCGGAGCTGGTCTCCTTCGACGGCCCCTGCCCCTTCACCATCCGCACCGTGGAGACCTTCCACGACGGCGAGGGCGGGGCCCTCCGGGGGCCCAACACCATCCATATCCTCTCGGCGGACGGCGTTGCCGTCGCCCACCTGGGGGACCTGGGGCACCCGCTTTCGCCGGAGCAGGTGGAGGCCATCGGCCCCCTGGACGCGGTTTTGATTCCCGTGGGAGGCACCTACACCGTGGACGCGGCGGGGGCCAAGGCCGTCTGCGAGGCCCTGAATCCCAAGTGCGTCATCCCCNTGCACTACCGGCACGCCCCCTACGGTTTGCCCAACGTGACGGGGGTGGAGGACTTCCTGTCCCTGTGGCCCGTCGGGGCCGTCCGGCGGCTGGAGGGGCCCGTCTGCGAGGTAGACGGCGGGGCTTCNGGCGTNNGNGTCCCCCAATTTCTCCAGGAGGCTTGATATGTACCGTTATATTTTATTTGACCTGGACGGGACCCTGACGGACTCCCGGGAGGGCATTGTTCACTGGGTTCGGGAGACCATCCTGGGTTACGGCGGCCCGGTGCCGGAGGAGGAAACCCTGCTCCGCTTCATCGGCCCGCCCCTTCAGGATTCCTTTATGCGCTTTTGCGGCTACAGCCCGGAGAAGGCGGCGGAGGCGGTGGAGCGCTTCCGCCTGATTTACGAGCCCGTGGGCCAGTATGAGAACCGGGCGGCCCCGGGCATGGAAGCCGTCATGGGCCGCTTGAAGGAGCGGGGCTATGTGCTGGCCCTGGCCTCCTCCAAGCCGGAAAACCTGTGCGTTTCCATCTGCGCCCGGTTCGGCTTCACGCCCCACCTCTCCGCCCTGGTGGGAAGCCCGCCCCACGGGGACTGGGAAAAGGAGGACGTGGTCCGGGAGGCCATGCGGCAGCTGGGCCTGACGGAGCGGGATCTCCCCCAGGTGCTGATGGTGGGGGACCGGAAATTCGACGTGCTGGGGGCCCGGGCCTGCGGCGTGGACTGCGCCGGGGTGGAGTTCTTCGGCTATGCCCCGCCGGGGGAGCTGGAGGAGGCCGGAGCGGTGGCTGTGGTGAAAACACCGGAGGAGCTGGAGGAATTCATTCTGGCCCATTGAGCCTGGGGGAANATCAGGAAATGGCCTGGTCTGGGGACCAGGCCCCACAAAGATGGATTCCTGTCCTATAGAAATACCAGCATCAATGGGCCTGAAATGCTGTGGCCTGGCCAGGGGCATGCACTTTCCCTGTGGGGCCTGACCCCCAGGTCAGGCCATTTCCCCCAAATTGATATTTTATGAGCGAGGTTCCCGCTCCGGCCTTAGTGTTTAGTGTCCGGCGCCTGGGGCCTCCCTTTTTCTTCCGGGCTCCATAGGAAACACCGTCAAATCCTCTCCCCCGCCCCAGAGGGCCAGGAAGACCTCCCCCTCGTTCCGGTAGCCCTGGCGGAGGAGGCAGCGGCGGACCCATTCGTCCTCCTTTCCCGCCTGGCGGAGGTTGCCGGAGAGCAGCTTCCCGTCCATGATAAGGGGAGTCTGGACCTGGGACTGGGAGGGATTCTTGTTCAAATCCGCCGGGGTGGCGGGGCGGTCCGCCTCCTTGGGCAGGAAGCTGACGGTGCCGTTGTGCTCGAAGACGGCGGTCTGGAGCTGGCTTAGGTCAAACCAGCCGCCGATGCGGCAGTAGGTGANAAATTCGCTCAAGTCCAGCTTGGCCTTTTTCAGGTTCTCCCGGTAAATCACCCCGTCCTCCAGCAGCACCACGGGCCGTCCCGTGACGGCGGCGCGGATTTTCAGGGACTTGCAGCAAAGCACCGAGATGCTCACGGCCACCAGCCCGTAGACAATCAGGGCGGTGAGGGGCTTGTGGGGCTCTTCCAATTCGGTGGCCAGCTCGGCGGCCGCGGAGCCGATGGTGATGCCCACCACATAGTCGAACATGGTCATTTGGGACACCTGCTTGGCCCCCATCAGCTTGGTGAGGAGGAACAGGGCCAGGATGGACAGCAGGGTGGTCAGCACCGTCATGCCGGTGTCTTGCAGAATCTGAGTCATGAAAAGAACGCCTCCCGTGGCAGATGTCGGTTGACGACAGTATGCCGCGGGAGGCGCGTTTTATGCGGGTATTTAAATCAGCCAGCGCCGGACCCCCGGGACCCGGGAGAACAGGGCGTAGGCCCCCCAGCCGCAGATTAGGACCAGGAGGGAGACCAGGGGCACGGTGAAAAGCNGGGGGCCCTCCGCCGCCCGGAGTCCGTGGCGGGCGAAGAACTGCAAGAAAAACACATGGGTTAAAAAGACGCAGAAGGAGGCTTTGGAAAGGCGCTCCGCCGCCCGCCCCGCCCATTCCGGCAAAGAGGCCCTCTGACAAAGGCCCCAGAAGCCCAGGGCCTCCAGAAAAACCCCGGCCCCGGTGCCCTCCAGGAAATGC
>NZ_CAJMXG010000093.1:0-11060 GCF_905219725.1 Oscillibacter sp. CU971 | reverse complement strand
GACATCATGCTCCGTCCATAGCGGTCCAAGAAGTCCGACGCCTGGACAACTCCCTTAAAGTCTCCGCTGGCTGCCACGAGCTGACCACCAAAGGTCCCCTTCGCACCGGAAAGAGTTCCAGCAAAAGTCCCCCGTCGGGCGTAAAGGTTTCCCTGCTCATCGACGGTAAAGTTGCCGTTTCCGATGTCGATAGAGCCCTTTTTCATGGTCAGCTTTCCGGTTGCAAAGTCGAGAATGAAGTTCCCGCCGTAGTCTTTCAGCGTTCCGGCCCGAATCACGTCCGCATTCAGCACACCGGTAGTGATGTAGTCCGCTACGATGGAACCATCCATGGTGATTGCCAACCCAAAGGTCTTACCGCCATCATTGGAGTAACCCAGACCGTTCATATTCCATTTCCAGAGCTTATCAGCCTTGGTGTAGTCTCGGACATTGGAAATATAAAGAGTTTCCGAGCCATAGTCGTCTTTGGTGATGGTGATGTACCCCGTGGTGGCCATGTTCATGATGTGGGTGGCGTTCTCTTTTGCCTCTTTGAGGATAGAGTGTGCCTTGGGGAGCGCTTCGATTTTCTGGAGAATGGCGGCGCTGATTTGGTTGTTCACGCTGGTAAGACTGGTCTTTACCGTGTCGCCCAGCTTGAATTGGGTCTGCTCTGGGCTGTCCAGCGGGATCTCCAGCTTTGTCACCGGGAAGAGACGGTCAAGGCCATGGGGCCGGGAGATGACCCGAATCTCATCCAACAGCTTGACAGCCTCATAGTTGACGTCCAGATAATGCAGATCGAGAGCGCTGAGTTCCAGTTCCATGTTGTCGAACTGAAGGTCTGTCAGATAGGCCCTCGCCTTTTCCAACAGAACCGCCGGATCGGTCACATCATCCCATGAGACTGCTTTCTCAATCCAGCCATAGGCCGCCATAGCGGCATCAGACTGAACATAGATACTGCCCCCATTCACGCTTTCTACCGTTAGATAGGCGTCAAGCGCTTCAATGGGGCTATCCTCCAGCCGTCCGCCCAAAGGAACGATGACCGTAGCAAACTCTGTAGAGTCCCATTTCCGGGTAAATTCAATGAGGTTAGAGCCGAACTGGATGACCTGACTGCAAGTGTCGGGATACTCTGCCAGGTAGTCCAGGTATCGAACCCCATTCACCTTACGAACACGAAGATGACCGCCGTAAGCCTCGACAAGAGCGTTGAGGATCGCGACGGTCTTATCGTAATTCGTATAGTAGGTCGGATAGTTCTTGTCCACCACTGTCACCGCTCCGATGGAAAACCGGCGATTTGTCGGGACTTTGGAATTGTGAACAGCAATGAGTTTTTCGAGATACGCTCGAATGGAAAGACCGGAATACTCCGCCGGCGGCTGGGTACTGTCGTTGAAAAACGCCAGTTCACCCTCGCAGTAGAGATTTCGGTTGTTGTAGAAGTCCTTGTCTTCTTGCAGCACGCGCCCGGCCCAAAGCTCCTTCCCGTCCTTTTGGACAGAGATGTCCGTGGTCATCCGGGCAATCGTCTCATATGCGACATTTGCCTTGGGGAGGGTCATGGTGAGGGAACCGGCCCCGTTGTCTTCCAACGTCAGCTTAGGGTTCAAGACCTTCATGTTTTCAAGCGCGAACACGTCGCTGTAGATACAGACGCCGTCAGCATAAATCGAATACACCGGTCACAACCTCCCTTGCCTGAAATCAACGGATACGGTCCCTGTTCCAGAATCGCACCACAGATAAATTGTAGCGCCCTGGTTGCCAAAGAACACAAACTCCGGGATTTGGATTTCCCCATCGGGGAGCAACTTTGTAATGTCGAGCCCCAACTGAGGATTGACGAACCGAATGTGGATGCCTCTCCTTGCAGTACTCGACACGATGAAACGAGGACACACAGGAGCCCGCCCAAACAGCGCCGCATCCAGGCGGCGGGTCGTTGTGGCGGTGGAAACCGCGATGTTCTTGAAAATAGCGGCCCTGATAACTCCATTTTGAAAGTTAAACGGGTCCCAAAGCCAATCGTCAATGGAAGACAGCACCGACCACTTGTACGGACCAACGTCATAGTCGATTACGATACGCGACCAGTCCTTTTCCGATTTCCAGGCGTTCACGACGAAGCGGCCCTCATAGAAATACTCAGGGTCGTCTTCCAAAACTGCTCGCATACTCTGCCCGTGCAGATAGTCCATGATGTCGGAATAGACTGAATGCCATGGAGTTTTCTCAATCTTACCTGCGGGCCACGGCTCAAAGCCGTTTGGGACAATGAACTCAAAAGAGCCAGTGCGGTTCTGATACACCGGATACCCGGTGAGGGCTTGCGACAAATCAATGACGCCGTCCCCACCGGGAATGTCCAATGTCTTTACCTTTTGTGCCGGCGGATTGAAAACAGGACGGGAAGTGGGGACCAGGTGCCACGCATCCCATGTGTTTTTTTCGCCAAAAGTGATAGAATGGTACACGCTAATTCCCCCTCCCTCTATAAACCTGTTTCCGCCCCAAAGCGGCATCCATCGGGTCTGCCATCTCACCGACGAGAACGCCGGTATCAAGTACGACCCGCATCCGTTCAAGACGAACAGTCATATCCGCCATTTCACTACGCAGTGAGCGAAGCTGTTCCACAACGCCATCGTTGTCCACGGAAACAGTCATTTGCCCTCTGTCGGCGGTGGAATTGAACGCCAAACTCGCCTGACCGGCAAGCCCCAGCGCCCTTTGCGCATAGAACAAATCTCCAATCTCATCCGCACTCCGGGATACGGCGGACAAGTCCAGCACAGGCCGAATGGTCGGCTCCCAGTCCACTCCGCCGTCGATGATGTCGGCGATGGTCTGGATGACGTTGGACAGCCCGCTCTTAGCGGACTCAGCCACATTGGAACCAGCGTCATAGGTCTTGCTGACATAGCTCTCCAGCCCATTTACAAAACCAAGACCGGTGTAGTTGCCCAACTCACGGAACACACGGGATG
Organism: Oscillibacter sp. CU971; assembly: GCF_905219725.1. Taxonomy (NCBI): domain Bacteria; kingdom Bacillati; phylum Bacillota; class Clostridia; order Eubacteriales; family Oscillospiraceae; genus Oscillibacter; species Oscillibacter sp. CU971. The sequence goes on along the minus strand of NZ_CAJMXG010000093.1, from coordinate 8,079 downwards.
GAGAATTGATGTCAAGGGTCTCCTTAACGGCCTCGACGCCGGCAAGGGCCATCTTTGTCAGCTCGTCGATGAAATTCGACCGTTGAGACTGAACGCCCTCGGTAAGGCCGGTGACAATCTGCTGTCCTGTCTCGTCCCAGCCGGCCTCACGAAGAATCTTCTGGGCGGTCTCAGCCATCTCTTCCAGTTCTTCCTCGGTATTTGTCTTGATGAGGCCTACCTTTTCGCCAAAGTCTTTCCGCAGTTGTTCCAGTTCGGCGTTGGCGTCAATAGTGACCTGGTTCATCTTCTCCTGCCAGACAGACCGATACTCGTCCAGCTCCTGACTTGCCTCGACTCGCAGCTGCGCGATGTTGTTCTGAGTCTCGACACGAAGACCCTCCAACTCGCTAACGGCTTGTTCACGGGCCTGCGCGTGCTTGATAGACCACAGGGAGGCATACTTCTCCAACTCGGAATCGCTCATAGAGTTCAGAGCCTTGATCTCCGAGATAGCGGAGGGACCCATCTGCTGAAGTTCCTCAATAAGCTCCGAGTCGAGCCCCTTAGCGGACAGCTGATCCAAAATATCCTGCCATTCGCCAAATTCTTTGACCTGGCCTTCCAGGTTCTTCATCAGGGTTTCGCCGCTCACCTCTTCCTTTTCCTTGACCTCGTCGAAAAGGCCATAGGAGCGGTAAAGGCTATCGGCGCGGGAGTTCAGAGCATTCTCATACTGGTCATTCAGCGACTTGATGTCCTGAGCCAACCGGTCGTTGATGGATTTCACCTTATCGGCATATTCCTGTTCCAGATCAAGCCGCTTCTGGTTAGCCTCCGTCTGAACACGCTGAACATCCTCGATGTACTGCTTTTGAGCCTCACTGATCTCCTTCTCCAGGCGATAAACTTCACGATCCATTTTCTTGCGCTCGTCGGTGCCCTTGGCATACCGGCTCTGCACACGCTTATAGGCCGCAAGCTCATCGGCAAGGCTCATGCGATTGTAGTATTTCTCTTCCTCGATCCAGTCCATGGAGTGCTGGTAAGAGGCGTCCATCAGCTCATTCCGTAGGCGATACACCTCACGGTCAGCTTTCTTCCGCTCCTCGCTGCCTTCCAAATAGCGGGCCTGTACGCGCTCGTAAGCAGCAAGTTCCTCTTCCAGACTGAGCCGATTGTAGTATTTCTCTTCCTCGATCCAGTCCATGGAGGCTTGGTAGGTAGAGGCCACAAGCTCATTTTGAAGTCTGTAGACCTCCCTATCAATTTTCTTCCGCTCCTCGCTGCCGGCTTTGTACCGTTTCTGGAGCTCTTCCCATCCGGCCAACTCGTCTTTCAGACTGAGTTCACCGTAATACTTCCGCTCATCGGCCCAGTCTTCAAAGGCGTCTATACCCTTCTTACTGACCTTGATGACCTCGTCAATCATGCCAGAGGTCGCCTGAGCGGCAGGGACGATACTGTTGTTGACGCCGATTGCCAAGCCCTCGCCCATGTATTCGCCCAAGTGGATAAACTCACGGGACGGAGAGTGGCTGTCCAGCGCCTTCTTAGCTGCGTTCAGAGCGGCCAGGCCAAGGCTCCTGCCGGCGGCGGTGGCGCTACTCAGCTTGGAGTTAATGCCGTTGACAAACCCTTGACCAACATTCTTGCCGGCCTCGGTAAATTGTCCCTTGGTATTGTTGATGGCAGTGACTGTGTTGCTGAGTACAGTGGTCATGCCGGACTTGACCGAGTTTCCGTTGTCACGGATCGTCTTTCCAAACCCCGTCATCATCTGGGAAACAGCGGTGTTCATGGAAGTTGTCTTCTGAGTCACGACAGTTGCCAGGGAACTCATAACCTCTTCCATTGCCGGAGCAGGAACCGCTTTGTTCGTGGAGATGGAGGATTTAACAGAGTTAAGCATACTGAGCACAGCGGAGTTGACCTTCTGGTCACAGTTGGAAAATGCGCTTGTGAACCCGCTGATGCCGGTATCCGCAAGACTGGACAGAGAACTGCTGAAGTTGGAAAATGCGTTTTTGTTGATGTCTTTCACGCCCTTGGCCAGATCCACGAGGTTCCAGACAGCGGTAATGACACCATTCATTTTTCCGGTATCAATTCCGGAGATTTCGTTGTAGTAATCGCTCATGGCATCGCCGAAGTCGGCGATGTCGTCGCCAAAGGTAGCCAGGGTCTGGTCACCGCCAAACCACTGGTCGAAGAGACTACTGTCCGGGAGGCCGGACGCCAGGTTAGAAAGTGCCTGAGCGGCGTTGGCCGACGCGGTCACAGCATCCGGCTTCACATTCTTGACAGCCTCGGCATAAGCAGCCAGGTCCTCACCGAAGGCCACAATGTCATCGCCGAAGTCAGCGATGCTGTTATCCCCGGTGAAGAAGCTGACAAGTCCTCCGCAGTTGGGAATCGTCCTTGCCAACTCCACGAGAGCCTGCCCGGCAGTAGCGGAGTTAGTCACGGCATCCGTGTCCATCCCCTTTACAGCCAGAGAATATGCCTTAATGGCTCTGCCAAAGGGAACAAGTTGGTCTGCGAAGGTGTTCATATCGTTCTCGCCAGAGAAGAACCCAACAACGCCCCCGCTGTTAGGAAGCGTCGCAGCCATCTCGGCCATGGTTTTTCCCGCGATTGCCGCATTGGTCACGGCGTCGGTGTCCATGCCCTTGACGATGCTCGCAAAGTTGACCATTGCTGTACCGAAACTGCCCAACTGGGAACCAAAGGTCTCCATGTCATTCTCGCCGGCGAAGAACCCGAGCACCCCGCCGCTGTTGGGCAGAGTTGCGGCCATCTCGGCCAGGGTTTTACCGGCGATAGCGGCCTTGGAGACAAGGTCAGCGTCCATGCCGGCAATCGACTTGGAAAACTCGCTCATAGCTTCTCCGAACGGCACAAGCTGCTCCGCAAAATCAGACAGCGAGGACCCGCCGGTGAGCCAGGAGGTCAGCCCATCCAAAATATCAGCGGCGGTCAGCAGCAGGATCACTTCGGTCAGGGCTTTCACACCGCTCAGCATATCGGGAGTAATACTGCTGGCTCCGTCAATAAACGGCTGAATGTTGGTCATAAACGCTGCCAAATCAGCCCCGATTTGCGGGAACTGACTGGATACGCCGCTCATAAAACCACCGACAATACCGCCAACGAAAGAACCGATGGCAACGCCGATGCCCTCCAGGAGCTTTCCGCCCTCGCCGATGAGCCAGGACAGACCGGGGAGTTGAGCCAAACCGCCGATGGCGGCCAGAACCAAAGCCAGCTCCGCAATGACGGCGCCCATACCGACGATGCCAACCATAGCCCCCGGGACAAGAGCGGCCACGCCTTGCAGCGCAACCATCATAACCGACAAGAGGCCGACGCCGGCGATACCTTTCAGCAGGGCGGTCGTGTCGATACCGGCCAGGGCGTCAATAATACCGGAGAAGAACGCCATGAGCAAATTGACCGCAGATTTGATGAGCTCCGGCAGGCGTTGTGCGACGCCGTCGATAAGCTCAATCAGGAACAGCATGAGCGAGTCCACGATTTGAGGAGTATAAGCCACAAGCGCCGAGAGAACCCCGGCAAGGAGCTCTAACGCACCATTAGCAAGCGCGGGAACACACTCTACCAGGACATCGACCAGAGTTAGTACAACAGCTTTGACCGCCTCACCGATAGCAGGAGCGCCGTCGATAATTGCCTGAGCAAACGCCACAATAGCCTCGCCAATTTTCTGAGCGACTACCGGAATAACCGAGGCGATGCCGGTGACAATACTCGTCAGGCCGGCAACGATAATCGCGACCCCAGCGCCCATAGATGTTGCCAGGGCTGTGATGCCAACCGCAATAGCTGACAATCCTGCGCCAATGGCCAAAAGGCCGGCCCCCATACCGAGTGTACCAACGCCGATAAGGGCGATGGCTCCGGCCAAGCCAAGGATGGTGGGGACAAGTGGGGTCAACACCGCTCCGGCAACTCCGATAACAGTAAATGCTCCGGCAAGTGTCACGAGCCCCTTAGCAATAGACTCCCAGCTCATAGACCCGAGGACAGCGAGAACCGGTGTAAGTACGGCCAGAGCCCCAGCGGCCACGAGCATTGCAGCGGAGCCGCCAAGCGTTCCATTCATCAGGTTCAGACCGATTGCCAATTCAGCAAGAGCTCCGCCAAGCGTGACGAGCCCCTTTGCGATCTGTTCCCAGCTCATTCCGCCCATTTTTCCGAGGACATTCGCAACGATTTCGAGCGCGGCTCCAACGGCGATCAAGCCAGCTCCAATACCGACCATATTCTTGGGCATCAGGTTTACGGCGATAGCGACCTCCGCGAGGGCACCACCCATCGCAACAAGACCTTTTGCGATCTGCTCCCATCCGAGGCCGCCGAAATCAGACATCGCCGAAGCGAAAATCTTCATAGCGGCAGCAATTTCGATAAGAGCGAGACCGGTAGAAACAACGTGCTTTGCGTTTCCGGTGAGTTTTGTGAACGCGGCAATCTCAAGCAGGAGCGCCCCAATAGAGGTCAGTCCTTTCCCGATTTCACCCCAGTTCATTTGCCCAAAGTCTTTACAGGCGGAGGCCAGCACTTTAATTGCAGCAGACAGAACGACAATCCCGGTCGCAGTGCTGATGGATTTACCGCTGAACTTTGCTGTGTTCAGGAATAGAGACACCTCGGCCAGCAGAACGCCAACACCGGTCAGCCCCTTTGCAAGGCTGTTCCATTCCAGTTCAGCCAAGTCAGTACAGACAGAGGCCAGGAGTTTAATTGCCCCTGCAAAGATGACCATTTGGGCTGCGCCTTTGATTACGGCGCCGGAACCACTTCCGAGAACTTTTGCCGAGGCGACAAGCCCTGCCATCAAGCCGGCGATACCTGTCAGTCCGATAGCGAGCTGTTTTACATCCAGGTCGCCAACTTTCTTGAGAGCAGAGGCGAGGATAAGGACCGATGTAGAGATGGCAAGCATGGCAGCGCAGCTTTTCGTCACGCCCTTCATGTCCCCGCTGATTTTGCTGAAGATTGCCATGGAACCCATAAGGTCGGCGAACAGAACAGTGACTGCTCCCAGAGAAGCGGAGAGTTTGTCGCTGTCCACCAAAGAGATGGCGATGATAGAAGCCGCGAGGATGCCAATGGCTCCTGCAATTTTAAGGAGCGCGCCGGCCTTCAGCTGTGTCTGATACGCCTCAAAGCAGCCGCGCACTTCATCCAGGATACCCTTCACATTGTCAAGGAACCCTCCAACTTCGTCGAAAGGCTTCTTGATGCTGCTCAGGAACGTGGCAATACCGGCGGCGATGGCTCCGAAAGAGATCCCATTGAGCAGGTCGATAGCACCGTTGAAATCTGCGTTACTCAGTTTTTCAACAATGCCGCTTGCCAGCCCACCGATGGCCTTAACGATAGCGCCGCCAATCGTTTTCGCTCCGTTGTAGAGCATTTGAAGCGCTTGCAGGAACTTGCTGCCAGCCAGAGCCGAGCCCATAGTCTTGACGGCCGCAGAAACGCCAGAGCCCATATCTCCAGCCGCTCCGACAAGCTGCGCCATACGCTGATGGGCACGCTCAAGGAGAGCATGGAATGCCTCGAAACCAGGGATTTTGAATTTTTCTTTGACCGCCTGAGCAAACTCTTTTACTTTGGCAGCCGCTTTGGAAATGAAATCGGAGATACGCTGAGTGACCTTGTTGAAGACTTCCACCTTCTTCGCGGCCTCGTCAATTCCAACGAGCCAATCACCAAAGGAGGCAGTCAAATCGAGAAGACCGCCGCTCAAAGTACCGAGTCCGCCAAACAACGGGCTGATTGCCCCGAGCACAGCTGAAAACGCCTGCTGGCCGAGATCGAGAATGGCGAACAGGCCCTTAAAGGTCCTCTTGATTTTATCTGCGGTTTCGTCGGAGATAATCAATTTCTCCGTAAACTTGTTGAGACCCTCGATAAGGCCATAAAGATGTTCTGAGGTTACAGGAGGAAAGACCTCGTCCCAGGCGCCTTTCAGCGTGCCAAAGACCTTTTGAATGGCCTTGCAGCTGTTCAAGATGGAGTCAAAGAGAAGCTCCCTGCCGCTTTTGCGCGTCATGTTGTCAACAAGGGCAGCGAGGTCGCCGGTCGAGGAATGGGCCTGATCGCTCAGTGCTCGAAGTGCTTGGATCTGCTCCTCGGTATAACCGATGTTCTTCAACTGCTCATCAGTCAGTCCCGCAATACCATCGGTGGTCCCGGTTGCCTCGTTCGCCAGCTTATCGAGCGTCTTAGCCAGAATATCAGTTGTCAACCATCCCTCGGACAGGGTGGCGTCAAAAGACCCCGCCTTTTCGACCATTTGGTCAAAGCCGGCAACAGACTCGGAAGCGGTATCGCGAAGTGCATCGCGGAAAGCATCGACGGAAAAACCGGCATCGCTCACCTGGTTCTTAAGCTGGCCCCAGCTTGACATCATGGCACCGCTGAGCAACTCGTTACGAGCCTTGGAAGAGCCGTCGATAATGTTGCTGAAGAACTCCGAGAACTCCCGCAGTGTAACCTTCGCTTCCTCGTAGTCGCCAACGACCATCTGCCAGGTTTCGGCCCAACCGGATTGGGCGCTCTCTTTCAGAGTGTCCAGCAGCTGAGAGAACGTCTTGACATCCTGAGCGGCGGCAAAAGCCTTCTTGCCGATTTCCGTAGTTTCGTCGGCGTAATCCTTCAGTGTATTGGTCAGAACTTCCGTGGTCATCCACTGATAGGCGAGACTGTCGTTGAACATATGGGTGGCGTCGATAGTTTCCTTCATCGTACCGCCCTGCCCGTTCTTGGTAAGTACCTGGTACATCCCATCGGCAGATTTCTGCACCGTTCCAGCCGCAACAGCCGCCTCCAAAAGCTGCGTCTTGAACTCAACGGTCGCCATGTTTGCGTTCTCAATGGATTTCCAGTCGATCAACTTGACGTAGCCAGCCGAAAGAGCCTGGGCAAAGTTATACATCGCTCGGGAGGCCTCGTTGGCGTTCGCGCCGGAAACAGCGGCCACGTTGCTGACACCCTGGATGGCTGCCACAGCATCGTCCAACTTAACACCGGCATTTGTGAATTTGCCGATGTTGGAAGTCATGTCGGAGAATGAATAGATCGTCCGGTCGGAGTAAGTATTGAGCTCGTCCAGCTTTTGGTTGACCTTATCCAGACTTTCCCCCGTAGAGGCCATGATAGTCTGAATAGAGCCCATCTTCAGCTCATACTCGTCAAAGCCAGAAGAAATCGGCTCGATAGTGAACGAAGAAATCATCCGTTTTCCGGCATTTACGGCAGAATTGGTGATATTGGAAAGTGCGGTCATAGCCATGACTTCAAACGCCGAGAATTTCGTCTGAACAGTCTCGACGGAACGGCTAAGAGTGGACAACGTGCATTTCTTGGCAGCCTCACCGAGCCCTTCCAATCCCTTAGCGGCACCGTCCAGATCCAAACCCTGTTTGAGTTTCTCAAGCGTAGACAGACTGGTTTGGACATTTGCCTCAAACTGCTTGTTATCGAATCGCATTTCTACGACTCTCTCGTCGATTGTCGTGCTCACAGCTTCGTGACCTCCTTCCATGCGTTATTTGCGATTTGGTCAAAAATAGGCTGGATAGCAGGGTTGATGTAATCTCTTCCCTGTACCCAGCCCCCGGTTCCGGTGCCATGTCCATATTGGAGAATAATGGCGATTGGAACTCCATTTTGAATATTTGAGTTGCGAAATGAAATGACGGCAGAACCGTTCTTGTTCGTGATTTCGTAGTACCACGAACTGGCAGTCAAGCCGGAGTCAGTAGGCGTTGCAGACGCGAGGGCGGCCACTCCAGCTCGGCCATACTTATCGAGATCGCCGAGATGAACGACTTCTTTGGCTCTTTCCAAAAATCTGGTCAGCTTGGAGAAGTCGCCCTTTTGTCTGAACGTAATCATAAGGCCTCCTTCAGATACGCTTGGCGTAATCCAGAGAAATCCACCCAATGCCCGACTTAAGTTTCCCCCACTTCGTTGCACCTTTCCCAGTCGCCTCGCTGACGATGGTGTAAACGCCGGGTTTAATGGCGTTCTGAACAATGGCGGCGTCAGTGCTGGGACCTTTAC
>NZ_CAJMXG010000092.1:0-11121 GCF_905219725.1 Oscillibacter sp. CU971 | reverse complement strand
CCGGCGGGGTCCTCATGGCGGGGGTGGTCAGCGGGGTCAGCACCTTTGTCATCGGCCTGATCTTCTCGTTTTACATCCTCCTGCAAAAAGAGCGCCTGGCCCGCCAGGGCCGCCAGGTGCTCTACGCCCTCCTTCCCGAGTCCTGGGCGGACAAAACCCTGGAGGTCCTCCGCCTCTCAGGCCGCACCTTCTCCAGCTTCCTCTCCGGCCAGTGCGTGGAGGCGGTGATTTTAGGGGCCCTCTTCGTGGCGGCCATGACGGTGTTCCGTATGCCCTACGCCCTGCTGGTGGGGGTTCTCATCGCCCTGACGGCCCTGATCCCCGTGGTGGGGGCCTTCATCGGCTGCGTAGTGGGGGCCCTGCTTATCGCCGTGACGAACCCCTGGCAGGCGGTGGGCTTCGTGGTCCTCTTCCTGGTGATTCAGCAGATTGAGGGGAACCTGATTTACCCCCATGTGGTGGGCAGTTCCGTGGGCCTTCCCTCCATCTGGGTGCTGGCCGCCGTCACCCTGGGCGGCAAGCTGATGGGCATTGCGGGGATGCTGTTTTTCATCCCCCTGTGCTCCGTGCTGTACGCCCTCTTCCGGGGCTTTGTCAAGGCCCGCCTGAGCGCCCGGAANGTCCCCCCGCGAAAATGGCGGGGCCCCTGAACGCGAAAAAGCCCTCCGAATCCTTCGGAGGGCCTTTCCTTTTGCCATGCGGCCCATTTCCGGCCCAGGCNCGAAATGGGAATATTCCGATAGACCGGAAACCTCTCTTTGTGGGGCCTGACCCCCTGGTCAGGCCTTTCCCNCAGGCCCNTGGCGCTTCCAATAGAAACTATCAAAATTTCCCCTTGACAACTTTCCTTGTCAGTGCTATCCTAGAATTGACAATGATACTTGTCAATTCGACAACCACCCTTGTCAAAGAAAGGAGCCCATCCATGCCCTTAACCAACNGGCTGAAAGAGCACCGGGCCCGCCTGGGGGTAAACCAGCAGCAGCTGGGGAGCCTTGCGGGGGTCTCCCGGCAGACCATCAGCCAAATTGAGCGGGGAGATTATTCCCCCTCCGTGACGCTGGCGCTGAAGCTTGCGAAGATCTGCGGCGTGCGGGTCGAAGACATCTTTACCTATCAGGAGGACGAAACCCATGAATGAGAAAAGCGAGAACCGAAAGGCCCTGCCCAAATTCACCCTGTCCCTGCTGGGCTCCTTGCTGGTGGGAGGCGTCATCGGCTTTGCCGTTGGCCTTTCCCGGGCCATGGGCCTGGATACCGCCGCCCTGGCGGAGGGGCTGAGCGCCGCCCTGGCGGCGGTTACCCCCTGGGGCATCCCCGTCACCTCGGCGCTGACCCTGGGAAGCTGCCTGGTCCTCTACCGCTCCGCCGCGAAGAAATTCGCCGCCTGGGACGGCGGGGACGAGGACGAAACCTCGGAGTCCATCGACNNCGCCCTGAGCTGGGTCCTGCTCCTCAGCGCCGTACAGCTGCTGTTCAACCTGTTCTTCCTCTCCGCCTTCTGCATCTATTGGATGGACAGGGATATCCGGGCCCTGGCCCTGNTGGGCGTGTTCCTCCTCTCCTGCGGCTTTGTGATTTTTGCCCAGCAGAAGGCCGTGGACCTGACCCGCCGGATGAACCCGGAGAAGCGGGGCAGCGTCTACGACACGAAGTTTCAAAAAAAGTGGATGGACAGCTGCGACGAGTCGGAGCGCCGCCAGGTGGGTCAGGCGTGCTGCCGGGCCTATATGGTCTCCAGCCGGTTCTGCTTAGGGCTGTGGCTGGCGCTGGCGATTTTGAGCATGGTTTTTGAAGTAAGCATTCTCCCCACCCTTGTCCTGCTGCTGGTCTGGGGGGTCATGCAGGTGACCTACAGCCTGGAGTGCATCCGGCTGGGAAAAAGAAATTGAACTATACGATTCATAGCAAAAAAACCGGCGGGGCCCGCCCCCCGGCCAGGCCATCCCCNGGATTGGGGAACGGCCCGGNCAGGGGGCCGGGCCCCACAGCAGATCCTTACATTTAAGCTGTCTCTTCCGTTTCCGCTGAAAGCGCCTCCTCCGGCAGCTCCGCCGGAACCCGCGCAAAGGTGAATTTCCCGCTGGTTTTCCGCCCATGGACCAGGATGGTGTAATCTCCCGTTTTGGGAACCTCCACCCGCTGGTCCCCGTTCAGCGGGGCTCCCTCCAGGAGGGTGTTCCCGTCCTCGTCGCTGATTTCCACCTCCAGCCAGCCGTTCCGGGTGTCGATCCGGCCCACCAGGGCGTCCCCGGCCTCCAGCCGGAGGGTGTGGGAGTCGAAGCCGTTGAAAAACTCGTAATCCATGCGGAAGCTGGTTTCGTCGGCGCAGCGGGAGCAATTGCGGACGTTGATAAACTCCCCGTTCTCATAGGCCCAGGCGGCGGCGTAGAACACCATCGCCGCCCCCACCAGCNAAAAGCAGAGAATCATCCCCAGCCAGTCGTACTTGACCCGTCCGCCGCCCCGGGCGCTGAGCAGGGTCTCCACCCCCAGGGCCACCAGAATCAAAGGCGAGGCNTTCAGAAGCCACCCGATCTCCATTTGGGGACACAGCAGGGAAACCAGCATGCCGGTTCCCGCCGCCACCAGGACGATGCCCAGGGTAAAGGTCCCCACCCGGCGCTGGGGGCGGACGGCCTCACTGGCCGTCATGGTCCGCCTCCTTCTNTTCCGCAAGCTCCTTTTCGTACTTCTCCACATTGAATTCCGATTTCCACTCCAGGGTCACCGGCGCGGGCTCCTCCGGGACCTCCGGGGCCTGGGGCTCCGGCTCCTGGTGGAACTGTCCCTCCGCCTCCGTCCAGGGGGTGGATTTCATTTTGGGAGGCTCCGCCTTGGGAGGCGTGTAGGTAGGCTCCTCGCCAAAGCCGCCGCCCTTGGGGACCTTGGGGCCCTTGATGAACCAGAGGCCCACGGCGATAATCAGCACCGTCCCCAGAATCCGGGGCATATCCCAGACCAGCAGGCCATAGAGCCAGTCGAAGATGGGAAAAAGGTCTTTCAGCGTTCCCAGNAGCCGNCGGGCGAAAATCTGGTATACATTATAAAGGCCCACCACCACCAGTACCCAGCCGATGAGGCTTCCCCGGCGGCTGAGAATGCGGCTCAGCTTCCGGGAGTCCATCTCGGACATGCCGAACATGAATTCGTCCTCCGGGGCGAGCCCATCCCGAATCTGGCGGCGGAGGTTGAAGCTGTCAAAAAAGGAATACAGCCACAGCGGGGCGATAAGCACCGCCAGCACCCCCATCTCCAGAAATACCGCGATAAAGAGCAAAGCGGTGGCAATGATGGTCTGGGAGATGCCCCGCTTCATATAGCCCTGGCACATCTGCCCGCAGCCGGGGACGCAGGCCCACATCAAATGCCAGCAGCCCCGGAACAGTTTGCGTAAAAACCTCATGAGTGATTTCCTCCTTCTATGAACTGGCTGGGGCGGAACCCGTCAAAAAAGTCTGATAAACCGGATACAGTCTGACGCAGGGAGTCGCTGATTTCCCCGGTGAGGCCCGTGAGCCGCCGGGAGATGCTGGGCCGGTCCTCCGGTAAGACCGGGCAGGAAATCTGTACGCCCCCGCCGCCCCACAGCACCGTTAGGGCCAGGGTGACGGCGGCCGCGGCGGTGGCGTACCGGCTGACCGCCAGCCGNAGGGCCCGGCTCCGAATCCGGGCCCAGAGCGTCTTTTGACAGGAGCGCTCCGGGACCAGCAGATCTCCGCCCTCCAGGGCCAGGGTGTAGCGCTGTAAGCACTCGTCGCAGAACGCCAGGTGCTCCGCGATTTCCAGCCGCTCCAGCTCGTCGAAGCGGTCCTCGCTTTGCGCCAGGGCCGCCAGGGCCCGGTCGCTTAAATGTCCGTCCTCACGGAATACCATGCCTTCCACTCCTTTCCAGTGCCTCCCGGAGAAGCTTCTTGCCCCGGGAGAGCTGTGTATAAACGGTCTTCACCGGCCTGCCCAGGGCCAGGGCCGCCTCTTCNGGAGACTGCNCCTCTNAAAGGCACAGGCGGCACACCTGCCNGTAGGGCTCCTTCAGCTCCCGGATGGCCCTTAAAATGTCCGCCTCCCCGCTTCTTCGAAGCACCGCCTCCTCGGCGGGCGGGGCCAGGCCCCGGGCCAGCTCCTCCTCCCCCGNCANGACGGTCCGCCGGTTCCAGGCGCTTTGGAGGTGGTCCTTGGCCTTGTTGGCGGCGATGCGGCTGAGCCACTGCCGCTCATAGCCCTCCGGCATGCTCTCCCGGTGGATGTAGGCGGAGAGGAAGGTCTCCTGGGTCAGGTCCTCCGCGGCCGCCGGCTCCCGGACCAGCTGGAAGCAGACGGTGTAAACCAGCCGCTCGTATTGCAGGACCAGCTCCGTAAACCGCTCCTTTGTTATAACAGCCACGCCGTCTCACCACCCCCTCCGAAGAGCCTCCGAAGCGCCTCCCCGGCGGCCCTCTGTCGTCCGACACCCATCANACGAAATGGNGCTTGCGAATTCTTCAAAATAATCGAAAAAATTTTTTCTTCGTCCCGGAGGGAGGAAGGCCGGCTCTGCCCAAACTTATTCAATATTGAATAAGCTCTATTCGTTTATGAATAAAACGACGCGAACCCGCCGCCATTTGCGCGGTTTCCACAGAAAGCGCATCCCTGTCCCTGCGATTTTCACAAAGGCCCGGGCGTCTTCTCTGCGTTCCCGGCTCCAAAATGCTACTCATTTTTGAATAACACTTCCAGATTCCGGGGACGGCCCTCTCCCAAACGTAGAAAATTCCCTCCGGTTTTTTGGCAATCTGAACAGGAAACTGGCCGGAGCGGCAGAAACTGAGGCTTGCAGAATTGGCACAGGATTTGCTATAATAACTGCCGGACAAAACGGGGCTGTCCCCGAAAAAATGAAGGAGGAACGCAAGCCATGTATCAGACCGTTCGTTATGAAAAGAAAGACCGTATCGGCATCGCCACCATCAACCGTCCCGAGGCGCTGAACGCCCTGAATTCCCAGGTGATCGCCGACNTGGAGGCGTTGATTTCGGAGGTGGAGAAGGACACGGAGCTCCGGGCCTTCATCCTCACCGGCGAGGGCCGCTCCTTCGTGGCCGGGGCCGACATCGGCGAGCAGAAGCCCATGGACGTTGGGCAGGGCCGCAAGTGGGGCCAGCGGGGCAGCGCCCTGTTCCGCCGCATCGAAAAGCTGGAGATTCCCACCATCGCGGCGGTGAACGGCTTTGCCCTGGGCGGCGGCTGTGAGATTGCCATGAGCTGCGACATCATCCTGGCCGCCGGGCCCAACGCCGAGGGCAAGGGCGGCGCGAAGTTCGGCCAGCCCGAGGTGGGCCTGGGCATCACCCCCGGCTTCTCCGGCACCCAGCGCCTCCCCCGCCGGNTNGGCGTTGCCAAGGCCAAGGAGCTGATTTTCTCCGGCAAGGTCATCAGCGCCGACGAGGCCAAGGCCATCGGCCTGGTGAACGAGGTCTACGCCCCCGAGGAGCTGCTGGACGCCGCGGTGAAAATGGCCCAGTCCTTTGCGGTGAACGCCCCCATCGCGGTGAAGTACTCCAAGGCCTNCATCGACCGGGGGATGCAGATGGACATTGACGACGGCATCGCCCTGGAAAACGAGCTCTTCGCCATGTGCTTTGCCACCGAGGACCAGAAAGAGGGCATGGGCGCCTTCCTGGAGAAGCGGAAGGAAAAGCACTTCCAGAATAAATAAGTCCCAGGGACATTTTATCACAGGAAAAGGAGTTCGGAAAGCATGAAAAAAGTTCNNGTCATNNCCGCGNAAGANGCGGCGCTGATGGTCAAGGACGGCGATACCGTCACCACCGGCGGCTTTGTCAGCTGCGCCTGTCCCGAGGCGCTGACCAAGGCGCTGGAAAAGCGCTTTGAAGAAACCGGGCATCCCCGGGACCTGACCCTTTTCTTTGCCGCGGGACAGGGCCACCGGGACGGCACCGGCGGCGACCACTTCGGCGGCGAGGGCATGTGCAAACGGGTTGTGGGCGGCCACTGGGACCGGGCCCCCCGGCTGGGAGACCTGGCCCTGGCCAACAAGATTGAGGCCTATAACCTGCCCCAGGGCGTCATCACCCACATGTTCCGGGACATCGCGGCCCACAACATCGGAACCATCACNCATGTGGGCCTCTACACCTTCGCCGACCCCCGGAACGGCGGCGGCAAGCTGAACGAGTGCACCAAGGAGGACCTGGTAAAGCTGGTCAGCATCGAGGGGGAGGAGCGGCTTTTGTATAAGCCCATCCCCATCAACGTCTGCCTGATCCGGGGCAGCTACGCCGACGAGTACGGCAACTGCACCGTACATAGAGAGATCGGCCCCCTGGACGTGACCGCCCANTGCCAGGCCACCNAGANCTCCGGCGGCATCGTCATTGTCCAGGTGGAGAAGATTGTCCAGGGCGGCACCCTGGACCCCCGGCTGGTGAAAATCCCCGGCATCTACGTGGACGCCATCGTCGTGGGCTCCCCGGAGGACAACAACCAGTGTCTGGGGATGCCCTATGACGGGGCTCTCAGCGGCGAGTTCCGCATCCCCGTGGACGACATCCCCTCCATCCCCCTGGACGCCAAGAAGATTCTGGCCCGCCGTGCGGCCATGGAGCTGCCCCAGGACGCCATCGTGAACCTGGGCACCGGCGCGCCGGAGAAAATCGCCAACGTGGCGGCGGAGGAGGGCATCTCCGACAAGATGACCCTGACGGTGGAGGCCGGTTCCATCGCGGGCGTGCCCTACGGCGGCACCCAGTTCGGCGGCGCGGCCAACTCCATGGCGATTCTGGACCACAACGTCCAGTTCGACTTCTACCAGGGCGGCGGCCTGGACGTGGCCTTCCTAGGGCTGGCGGAGACGGCCCCCAACGGGGATTTGAACGTCTCCAAGTTCGGCACCCGCCTGGCGGGCGCGGGCGGCTTCATCGACATCACCCAGAACGCAAAAAAGGTGGTCTACTGCGGCACCTTCACCGCCAAGGGATTGAAAACCGAATGCCGGGACGGCAAGCTGGTCATCACCCAGGAGGGCGCGAAGAAAAAGTTTGTCAATAAGGTGGAGCACATCACCTTCTCCGGCACCTATGCCAACAAGGTGGGCCAGCCGGTGCTGTACGTCACGGAGCGGGCGGTGTTCGAGCTCCGGCCCGAGGGCGTGACCCTCATCGAGATTGCCCCCGGCATCGACCTCCAGACCCAGGTGCTGGACCAGATGGAGTTCATGCCGCAGATCAGCGAGGACCTGAAGCTCATGGACGAGCGCATTTTCAAGGATGAGCTGATGGGCCTTGCCAACGACTAAGTCCAAGGGGGACTGCGTCCCCCTTAGACGCTCCGCCGCGCCGTTGACGCGGCTCCGCTGAACCCCCTCACGTTCGCACGGCGAACGTGGCGCGCCCCATGGCGCGGGCAGTGGAGTTCCGGCCAGGCAAAGCCCGCCCGGAACGGATTTGAGGGGTGTGGCAATGCCCCATTAAAACTAGGAGGAACAAAAAATGGCCTTAATGACCCCCCAAGAATACATCGAGAGCCTGCGCAAGCTGAAGACCCGGGTGTACATGTTCGGCGAGGAGATTGAGAACTGGGTGGACCACCCCATGATCCGCCCCTCCATCAACTGCGTCGCCATGACCTACGCCCTGGCCCAGGACCCCCAGTACGCGGATCTCATGACCGTGAAGTCCAGCCTGACGGGCCGCACCGTCAACCGCTTCACCCACCTCCACCAGTCCACCGAGGACCTCATCAACAAGGTGAAGATGCAGCGTCTGCTGGGTCAGAAGACCGCTTCCTGCTTCCAGCGCTGCGTGGGCATGGACGCCTTCAACGCCGTCTTCTCCTCTACCTATGAAATCGACGAGAAATACGGCACCCACTATCACGAGAATTTCAAGAACTTCATCACCATGGTTCAGGACAACGACCTCACCGTGGACGGGGCCATGACGGACCCCAAGGGCGACCGCTCCAAGGCCCCCAGCGCTCAGGCGGACCCGGACATGTACGTCCATGTGGTGGAGCGCCGCCCCGACGGCATCGTAGTCTCGGGCGCGAAATGCCACCAGACCGGCTCCATCAACTCCCACTGGCACATCTTCATGCCCACCATCTCCATGGGCGAGGCGGATAAGGACTGGGCCGTCTCCTTCGCCTGCCCCACCGACGCCGAGGGCATGTATATGATCTACGGCCGCCAGTCCTGCGACACCCGGAAGCTGGAGGAGGGCGCGTCCATCGACGTGGGCAACGCCAAGTTCGGCGGCCAGGAGGCCCTGGTGGTGCTGGACCATGTGTTCATCCCCAACGAGTACATTTTCCTCAACGGCGAGTATGAGTTCGCCGGGATGATTGTGGAGCGCTTCGCGGGCTACCACCGCCAGAGCTACGGCGGCTGCAANGTCGGCGTGGGCGACGTGGNCATCGGGGCCACGGCTCTTGCCGCCGAGTACAACGGCGTGGAAAAAGCCAGCGCCGTCAAGGATAAGCTCATCGAGATGACCCACCTGAACGAAACCCTCTACTGCTGCGGCATCGCCTGCTCNTCCCNGGGCTTCAAGACCAAGGCGGGCAACTACCAGATNGNCCTGCTGCTTGCCAACGTCTGCAAGCAGAACGTCACCCGCTTCCCCTATGAGATCGTGCGCCTGGCCGAGGATGTGGCCNGAGGCTTGATGGTCACCATGCCCTCTCAGAAGGACTTCGAGTCCGACACGGTTGTCGGGCGGAACGGCGAAACCATCGGGGACATCTGCAACAAGTTCTTCGCCGCCCGGGAGGGCGTTTCCACCGAGGACCGCCAGCGCATCATGCGCTNCCTGGAGAACATGNGCCTGGGCGCGGCGGCGGTAGGCTACCGCACCGAGTCCATGCACGGCGCTGGCTCTCCCCAGGCCCAGCGCATCATGATTGCCCGCCAGGGCAACATCCAGGGCAAGAAGCAGCTTGCCAAGGACATCGCCGGCATCCAGTAAGACCCTTCATCAACCCGGACCGGGCCCAGGGCCCTGGAGCCCGGTCCAGGAAATATATGGATTTCCAAAATTAAAATAAGGAGAGAACATCACATGGATTTCAATCTGAGNCGTGAGCACCAGCTGATCCGGAAGATGATGGCCGAGTTCACCGAAAACGAAGTGAAGCCCATCGCCGCCGAGACGGACCTGAACAGCGAGTATCCCCGGGAGAACATCGAGAAGCTGTTTGACCTGGGCGTCATGGGCATGTGCGTGCCCAAGGAGTACGGCGGCACCGGCGCGGACCCCCTGGCCTCCGCCATCTGCATCGAGGAGCTGAGCAAGCAGTGCGCCTCCACCGGCGACATCGTGGCCACCCACAACGGCCTTTGCTGCGACCCCATCCTGACCCACGGCACCGAGGAGCAGAAGAAAAAGTACCTCCCCATGCTGACCACCGGCCATAAGGTGGGCGCCTTCGCCCTCACCGAGCCCAACGCCGGTTCCGACGCCTCCAAGGGCCAGACCGAGGCCAAGCTGGAAGGCGACCACTACGTGATGAACGGCTCCAANATCTTCATTACCAACGGCTATGTGGCGGATGTCTTCGTGGTCTTCGCCATGACNGACAAGACCAAGGGCACCAAGGGCATCTCCGCCTTCATCGTGGAGAGCGGCTTCCCCGGCTTCTCTGTGGGCAAGCACGAGGTGAAGATGGGCCTCCACGGCTCCCCCACCGCCGAGATCGTGTTCACCGACTGCATCGTCCCCAAGGAGAACATGCTGGGCAAAGAGGGCAAGGGCTTCTCCATCGCCATGCAGACCCTGGACGGCGGANGCATCGGCATCGCGGCCCAGGCCCTGGGCATCGCCGAGGGCGCGCTGAACGAGGCCAAGGAGTACACCAAGGGCCGCGTTCAGTTCGGCAAGCCCATTTCCAAGTTCCAGAACACCCAGTTCACCTTCGCCGACATGGAGATGGGCTGCGAGGCGGGCCGCCTCCTGACCTATCAGGCCGCCACCCTCAAGGGCCAGGGCGTCCGCTACACCAAGGAGGCCGCCATGGCCAAGCTCTGGTGCTCCGAGCACGCCATGAANACCACCACCAAGGCGCTGCAGATGTTCGGCGGCTACGGCTATACCAAGGACTATCCCATGGAGCGCATGATGCGGGACGCCAAGATCACCGAGATTTACGAGGGCACGTCCGAGGTCCAGCGCATTGTCATCTCCGCGAATATGGGACTGTAAGAGGAGGAGGAAACGACTATGNAAATCATTGTCTGTGTCAAGCAGGTCCCCGATACCTCCGGCAAGGTGGCCGTCAATCCCNACGGCACCNTGAACCGGGNTTCCATGCAGACCATCACGAACCCCGACGACATGAACGCCGTGGAGGCCGCCCTGAAGCTGAAGGACGAAACCGGCTGCAAGGTGATTGTGGTCACCATGGGCCCCCCTCCCGCGGCCTCCATGCTCCGGGAGCTGATGGCCATGGGCGCGGACGAGGGCGTCCTGGTCTCCGCCCGGGAGTTCGGCGGCTCCGACACCTACGCCACCTCCCAGATTCTCNCCGCCGCCATTGACACCATCGGCGTGGAAAAAGACGACGTGGTCATGTGCGGCCGCCAGGCCATCGANGGCGACACCGCCCAGGTGGGCCCCCAGATTGNCGAGAAGCTGGGCCTGCCNCAGGTGACCTACGCCGCCGACATCCACAAGGACGGGGAAAACATCACCGTCAAGCGGATGCTGGAAGACGGCTATATGACCATCAAGGTCAAGACGCCCTGCCTCCTGACCTGCATCAAGGAGCTGAACAACCCCCGCTATATGTCCATCGGCGGCATCTACGCGACCTACAACAAGCCCCTGGAGACCTTCGACTTTGAAAAGCTCAAGGATCACAAGCTGATCGACCCCTCCACCATCGGCCTCAAGGGCTCTCCTACCAACATCTTCAAGAGCTTCACGCCCCCCCAGAAGGGCGCCGGCATGATGCTGGAGGGCGACGGCAAGGAGACCTGCGAGAAGCTGGCTTCCATCCTGGCCGGCAAACACATTATCTGAGAAGGGAGTATATAGAACATGTCTACTTTCAACAGTGCGGATATCGCTGCCTTCAAGGACGTTTGGGTCTTCTGCGAGCAGCGCGAGGGCAAGCTGATGCCCA
>NZ_CAJMXG010000091.1:0-11536 GCF_905219725.1 Oscillibacter sp. CU971 | reverse complement strand
ATCCGATTCCAAGGAGCACCGCCAGGGCTTCCACCACCTCCATTACGGAGAAGGGGACCAAATAGCAAAGCCGCCCCAGCCCCCGCCGGAGGGGGCCGGTGAAGCCCTCCGCCACGGCGTTCATCAGCCATCTCTGCCCCCGGAGGGAGAAGAAGGCCAGCAGCAGGATGCAATCCGCCAGCAGCCAGATATGCAGGTTTCGGTACTTGTGGAAATATGTTCTCATCGTCACTCCGCGGCAGCCAGAAGCTGCTTGGTATAGTCTTCCTTGGGATGGTCAAAAATCTCGTCCACGGTCCCCTGCTCCACGATGCGGCCGCTCTTCATCACCAGCACCCGGTCGCAGAGCTGGTAGACCACGTTCAAATCGTGGGAGATAAACAGGTAGCTCAGATCCAGCTCCTGCCGGAGGGCGCGGAGCAAATCCAGAATCTGGGCCTGGATGGTCACGTCCAGGGCGGACACCGGCTCGTCGGCAATCAGGAATTTGGGCCGCCGGATCAGCGCCGCGGCGATGCTGACCCGCTGGCGCTGGCCCCCGGAGAGCTCCGAGGGCTTCGCCCCCAGACATTCCGGCCGCAGCTCCACCCGTTCCAGCATCTCCCGGACCCGGCGCTTCCGCTCCGCTTTATTGTACTTCCCGTAGACCCGCAGGGGCTCTTCCAGGGTCCACTCCACGCTGTAAAAGGGGTTGAGGGAGCTGTAGGGGTCCTGGAAAATCATCTGGGGCCGCTTCGTGTAGTGGGTCACGGTCCCCCGGTCCGGCTTCACCATCCCCAGGATGGTTTTCGCCAGGGTGGACTTTCCCGTCCCCGACTCGCCCACCAGGCCCAGAATCTCCCCGTGGCGCACGTCGAAGGTCACGTCGTGGAGGACCTCCTGGCGCGTCCGCCTGCCGAAGGGGCCGGCGCCGTCGCTGTAGCCGCTGTATACATGGTCCAGGGATAACACCAGCTCGTTCATGCCCCGCCCTCCTTCCGCTTTCTTGTGGGGATGGCGGCGATGAGCCGCCGGGTATAGGGGTGATGGGGGTGATGAAAGACCTCCTGGGCCTCCCCCTCCTCCACCAGCAGCCCCCGCTGCATCACCGCCACCCGGCCGCAGAGCTTCCGCACCACGTTCAAGTCGTGGGAGATGAAGAGCATGGACACGCCGGACTCCCGGTTCAGCCTCTTTAAAAGCTCCAGAATCTGCGCCTGGATGGTCACATCCAGGGCCGTCGTCGGCTCGTCCAGCAGCAAAAGCTTGGGTTTTGCGATGACCGCCGCCGCGATCATGGCCCGCTGAAGCATACCCCCGGAGAGCTGGTGGGGGTACTTTTCATACACCGCCTCCGCCTCCGGCAGCTCCACCGCCGCCATGGCCTCCACCGCCTGGCGGCGGCGCTCCTCCCGGCCCAGTTTGGTGTGGACCCGGAGGACCTCCTCCACCTGGGGGCCGATTTTCATCAGGGGGTCCAGGGCGCTCTGGGGCTCCTGGAACACCACGCCGATCTCCCGGCCCTGGATGTTCCGCAGCTCCGCCCGGTCCGCGTGGAGCAGCTCCTTCCCGTCCAGGAGAATCTCCCCGGAATAATCACACTGCTTCCGGGGCAGCAGGCCCGCCACGCTCATGGCGGTGACGGTCTTCCCGGACCCGGACTCCCCCACCAGGCCCAGGATTTCCCCCGCCCGGATGGAGAGGGACACCCCGGCCACGGCCTCCCGGTCCCGGCCCAGGAACTTCACATGAAGGTCCCGTATCTCCAGCATCACAGCACCCCCTTGTCCTGCCGCCGCAGGCCCTCGCCCAGCAAGCCCACGCTGAACACCATCAGCACAATCACAAGGCCCGTCCCGGCGGCGTACCAGGGGGCGGCGAAGAGCATCCCCTGGGCCTCGGAGAGCATATAGCCAAGAGACGCGTCCGGCGGCGTCACGCCGATGCCAAGAAAGCTCATGGACGCCTCCGCCAGGACCGCGTTATTAAAGCCGATCGTCAGGGCGGGCAGCAGCACCGGCGCCGTGTTCGGCAGCATGTGGATTGCCAGAATCCGGGGATTCGACGCTCCCATCAGCCGGGCACTTTTGATATAGTTCACGTCCCGGAGGGAGGCGAAGGCCGTCCGGGTCACCCGGGCAAAGCTGGGGATGAACACCAGCCCCAGGGCGAGAATGACGTTGATCTTTTTCCCCGGCTCCAGCAAGGAGATCACCACCAGGGCCAGGAGGATGTTGGGAAAGGCCGTCAGCGCGTCGTTGAGACGCATCAAAAGCTCGTCCACCGGCCCGCCGAAGCAGCCCGTCAGAGCCCCCGCCAGGCACCCGCAGACCGCCCCGATGGCCAGCGTCGCCAGGGCGATGGAGGCCGTGGCCCCGGCGCCCTTGAGGACCCGGCTGAAAATGTCCCGGCCGAAGTTGTCCGTGCCCATCCAGTGGGCCGGGGAGGGCCCACCGAACTTGGGCCCCGCCGCCATGGCGTTGGGGTCGTAGGGCGTCCAGAAAAAGCCCAGGAGGATCAGCGCCGCCAGGGCGCAGGTCAGGACCAGCCCGGCGGTTAAAAAGCCGTTTCGCCGTTTCATGCCGCACCTCCTATCCGGAGCCGGGGATCGATGCGCTGATTGATTAGATCCGCCGCCGTCCCCGCCAGCACCACCCAGAAGGCCAGGATCACCACAATGGCCTGGACCACCGGATAGTCCCGGCCCGCGATAGAGGTCACCAGCATCCGCCCCAGGCCGGGGATCACAAAGACCTGCTCCACCACAATGCTCCCCGCCACAATCTCCGCCATGGTCTGGGCCAGGAAGGTGACCACCGGGGGCAGGGCGTTTTTCAGCACATGCCGCCGCAGGACCTGGCCCCGGTCGTTTCCCCGGGAAATGGCGGTGCGCACATAGTCCTTCCCCAATTCCTCCTGCACCGTGCTGCGGAGCATCCGCACCGTCATGGCGATGNGGGGAATGGAGAGGGCCACGGCGGCAAAGAACAGNTACANCGCCGCCCCGGCGAAGTCCTCCTTCCCGTCGGGAAACTGCCCCGGCATAAACCACTTCAGCCCCACGCCGAAGACCCAGGACAGCAGAATCCCCGTGAAGAAGGACGGCACCGCCATGCCCAGCTGGTTCAGGGCCGTCCGGGCCCCCTCGAACCGCCTCCGCCCGGCGGACCAGAGCCCCAGGGGGATGGACACCGACGTAATCAGGACAAAGCTCAGCAGGNTCAGGCACAGGGTCAGGCGAAACTTCGCCCCCAGGCTCTCCCACACCGGCTGCTTATAGCTGGTGGAAACCCCCAGGTTCCCGGTGAAAAAGCCCAGCAGCCACTCGCCGTANCGGACCAGCAGGGGCCGGTCCAGCCCCAGCTCTGCCCGGAGGGCCGCCAGGCGCTCCGGCGTGGCCGAGGTGCCCAGCATGGCGGTGGCGGTGTCGCCGGAGATGAGAGAGAAGGCCGCAAAGGTCAGGAAGGAGACGATCAGGATGGTCGCCAGCCCCGCCGCGGCCCGTTTCAACGCGTATTTCATCAGCAAGTACCCCTCTGAAAGGCGCGGAGAGCAGAGCGTGAAGATTTCGCTCTTCACACTCTGCTCTCTCGTTTTTGAAATTAGTCCGTATACCGGATGCCGCTGAGATCCAGCACGTAGATGGGATAGAACCGCACGCCCGTGAGGCCCTTGCGGANCGNCACCAGATCGGCCAGATCCTGGATGTACACGTTGGCGGCGTTCTCCGTCAAATTGGCCTCCGCCTGTTTGTAGGCCGCCGTCTGGGCGGCGTCGTCCGCCGCGGCAATGGCCGCCTGGAAGATGGCGTCATACTCNGCGTNGTTATAATTGATNANGTTATTACCCGCCGTAGAGGTAAACCGCTCCAGCAGGGCCCGGGCCGTCATGGTGGAGGCGTCCACGCCCACCACGGTGGCCTGGAACTGCCGGCCCATGTAGGTGTCGTTGAGCCAGCTCTCCCNGTTGACGGGGAGAATTTCNGCGGTGATGCCCACCTGCTTCAGCTGCTCCACGATAACCTGGGCGGTGTCCAGGTGGGGCTGGTAGTTGGAGGGCACGGTGATGGTCATGGCAAAGCCGTCGGGATAGCCCGCGTCGGCCAGGAGGGCCTTGGCCTTCTCCACGTCGTAGGTATAGTAATTGGTCAGGGAGTCGTCGAAGTACTTCCCGAAGGCGGGGTACATGCTGGAGCCGATGAGGCTTCCGTAGCCGTCGAAGGCCAGGTCCAGAATCTGCTGGCGGTCGATGGCGTAGCACAGGGCCTGGCGGACCCGCACGTCGTCGAAGGGGGCCACGGCGTTGTTCAGATACATGGCCTGGACCAGGTTCATGGTGCCTTCTTCGATGTTGAACTCGTCCCCCAGCTGGGCCACCTGGGTGCTGGTCAGGTGGGCGAACAGGTCCACCGCCCCGCTCTGGAGGCTCATGAGGATGCTGTCCGCGTTTTCGATGATCTTATAGGTGACNTTATNCAGATNCGCTTTCTCNCCCCANTAATCGTCANAGCGCTCCAGGACGATGTTATCTTGAGCGGCCCGGGAGACGAATTTGAAGGGCCCGGTGCCCACGGGGGCGGTATCCTGCCCGTCATAGCCCGCGGGGAGAACCGCCGCGGTCAGATAGGNNAAAAACTCGCTGTCGGGCTCTCCTAGGNTGATGGCGATGCTCCGGCTGTCCGCCGTCTCCATGTGTTGAATATTGGAAAACGCCTCCACCTCAAAAATGCCGTCGCCGCCATTTTTGCAGCGGGCCAGGGACTCGCCCACGTCCTCCGCCGTCACGGGGTCGCCGTTGTGGAACTTGATCCCGTCCCGGATGGTAAAGGTATAGGTCAATTGGTCGTCGGAAATTTCATACTTTTCCGCCACGGCGGGGATCAAGTCCCCCTCCGGGGTGGGCTTCATCAGGCCCTCGAATACGTTGAACATGACCTCCTTGGTCCCTGCCNCNACCGCTTNGTGGGGGNCAAGGCTCTCGTCCAGGTCCTGGGCGATGCCCACGGTAATCTCGTTCGCCCGAGTTTCCGAAGGCTGCGCCGCCGGTTCGTTGGAGCCGCTTTCGTCCTCCGGCGTCTGGGCCGCGCTGCCGTCTTTGCATCCGCAGAGTACGGCGCACAAAAGCCCCAGCAGGAGGAGAATCTCCAAAAGTTTCCGCTTCATGTCTGTTTCCTTTCGTCGCTGCCCGTCCCCGGGTCAGCGCTGGACGGGGAATGTCCCGCCCGGACAAAATAATTCGGCTCTATTCACTTTTGCGGGCTCTTCATGAATAAAGCCCCGGGACCCTCCGGTCTCCCAGAGGCCCCAAGGCCGTATTGTACACGACGGGAAAAACGATTGCAATAGTTTTCACAAACGTTTCCCTAATTTTTTTACCCCCGCCCCCAGGGGCGGAAAATCCGCAGGGCCGCGCCCGCCCCCTTGAAACGCGGCCGGAAGAACCGGAGCGGAAGGGGCCGGCGCTTATTCCGGCCGGGGCCCATAGGCCCCTCCGGCGGCATACTCCCCGGAGTCCGGGGAGAGGCCCTTTTTCCGCAGCCGGGCGTCCACGAAGAAGTTGATGAGGCTGTTGAGGCAGGCGCACACCGGCACGCCGAAGAACATGCCCGCCACGCCGAAGAAGCCGCCCCCCACCAAAATGGCGATGATGACCCACAAGCTGGAAAGGCCGGTGGTGTTTCCCAGAATCTTGGGGCCGATGACGTTGCCGTCCAGCTGCTGGAGGGCCAGGACGAATATCACGAAATACAGCGCCTGGCGGGGGGAGACCAGCAGAATCAGGAAGGTGCTGGGGATGGCCCCCAGGAAGGGGCCGAAGAAGGGGATCACGTTGGTCACGCCCACGAAGACGGACACCAAGGGCGTGTAAGGGAACTTTAAGATGGAGCAGCAGACAAAGCACAAAATGCCGATGATGATGGAGTCCAGCAGCTTCCCCCGGACGAAGCCGGAGAAAATGGTATCCGCCCGCTTGGTCCCCCGGAGGACCAGGCCCACCTGCTCCCGGGGGAAGAGGCTGTAAACCAGCTTCCGTCCATAGGCGGCGCAGCGCTCCTTGGTGGCCAGCAGATAGACGGAGGCGATGATTCCCACCAGCAGGTCCATCACAAAGTTCACCGCGCTCCACACGCCGCCGGACACGGTGGTCATCACCGTCTGAAGCTGGGGCAGCAAACCCGACAGCCACTTGCCGAAGTCCTGGAAATAGTCCCCCAGCTTCTCCACAATCTGCTGAGCCAGGTCAGGGTTGGTCTCCAGGAGATGATTGGACAGGCTGGTCACCCAGCCGCTGATGGTCTGATAGTACTTATCCACGTTGGCGATGAGCTGAAGGACGCTCTTATACAGCTCCGGCAGCAGCACGGAGGCCAGCAGGTAGAAGAAGAACCACACCACCAGCCAGGCAAGCAGAATGCCCTCGGTGCGAATCAGCATGGCCTGGGAGCNCTTCCGCTCCCGCTCCGGATGGGGCGGGAAGAGGTGGCGCTCGAAGAAATTCACCATAGGGGCCAGCAGATAGGCGATGAAGGCCCCGTAGAGGATAGGCCGCACGGTCTCCAGCAGGGCCAGCACGGCCTTCCCGCCGAAGAGGGTGTCGTAAAACAGCAAAACGGCGGCGGCGGTCACAAACGCCGACACCCCCATGCTGAAGTAATGGTTTTTCCGTTCCATGGCCCGCGCCTCCTTTTTTCTCTCCTCCCATTCTACACGGGGCTCGGGGGAATTGCAATCCTCTTTTTCCCGCCCCATGGGAAACNCCGCCAATTTTAACAGTAATTTCACAAGCGCTGTGCTATACTGTACGGTAATCAAAACTCTCTCTGGAGGTGGGCCCCATGAAACCCCGCAAGCTCCTGAT
This sequence comes from Oscillibacter sp. CU971, assembly GCF_905219725.1. Classification (NCBI taxonomy): domain Bacteria; kingdom Bacillati; phylum Bacillota; class Clostridia; order Eubacteriales; family Oscillospiraceae; genus Oscillibacter; species Oscillibacter sp. CU971. Next base: position 4,699 of record NZ_CAJMXG010000091.1, on the reverse strand, counting down.
GATCGTCAACCCCCGGGCCGGGAAAAGCAAGTCCCACGGTCCCCTGTTCGACGCCGCCGCCGCCCTCTCCCAGGCGGGATATCTCCTCTCCATCCATGTGACCTCCGCCCCCGGCGACGCCGCCGAAACCGCCAGGCGGGAGGGCGGGCGCTACGATCTGGTTGTGGCCGTGGGGGGCGACGGGACGCTGAACGAGGTGGTCTCCGGCCTGGTCCAGCTCCGCCGCCCTCCGCTGCTGGGCTATCTGCCCCAGGGCAGCACCAACGACTTCGCCGCCAGCCTGCGCATCTCCGGCGACCCGGCGGAGGCCGCCGCCGCCATCGCCCGGAACGTCCCCCGGCTTTTGGACGTGGGCTTCTGGAACGGGCGGAGCTTTCTCTACGTGGCCTCCTTCGGGGCCTTCACCCGGTCCAGCTACGCCGCTCCCCAAAACGCCAAAAACGCCCTGGGCCACTTCGCCTATATCCTGGAGGGCATGAAGGACCTGAGCACCCTCCGGCCCTACCACGTCCGCCTCACCGCCGGCGGGGAGGTGCTGGACGGGGAATACCTCTTCGGCGCGGTGTGCAACTCCACCTCCATCGGGGGGCTGATGAAGCTGAACCCGGAGCGGGTGGTACTGGACGACGGCCTGTTTGAAATGCTGCTCANTCCCAGCCCCAAGACGGCGGCGGACCTCCAAAGCCTGGTCCACGCCCTTTTGAACCAGCAGTACGACAGCCAGGGCCTGGTTTTCCGCCACGTCTCTTCCATCCACTTTGAAACGGAGGAGGAGCTTCCCTGGTCCCTGGACGGGGAGTACGCCCCCAGCGCCCCGGCGGTGGACATTNAAAACCGCCGCCAGGCGCTGACCATGCTGCTGTGACGGGGGAGCTGGAGCGGCTGGCCCGCCGCTTTCAGGGCCATGAGCCGGGCCTCCTGGGGGCCTCCCGGAGCTATGCCGTCCTCTGCCCCCTCGTCGAAGGGGAGGACGGCCTCCGCCTCCTCTTCGAGGTCCGGTCCTCCCAAGTCTCCCAAGGGGGGGAGGTCTGCTTCCCCGGCGGGCGGATGGAGCCTGGGGAGACGCCTCAGGACTGCGCCCTGCGGGAGACGGAGGAGGAGCTGTCCATCCCCCGGGAGGCGGTCACCCTCCTGGGCACGCCGGATTTTATCTGCAGCCAGCGGGGCTTCCTCCTCCGCCCGGTGCTGGGGCTGGTGTCCCAGGCGGGCCTTCAGTCCCTGCGCCCCTTCCCGGCGGAGGTGGCGGAGGCCTTCACCGTCCCTTTGGCCTTCTTCCGGGAGACGCCGCCGGATCTCCGGCGTTACGAGCTGGTCCCCCAGGTGCCGGAGGACTTCCCCTACGGCCCCGTGGGCATCCCCCGGGACTACCCCTGGAGCCACGGCTGGGTGGAGATTCCCATCTGGCGCTATCAGGGCCGCGCCATCTGGGGAATGACGGCAAGGCTCGTCCGGGAAATCATCCGGTAACGCGGCGGGAGACGGGTCTTCCCCGTCTCCCTGTTTTTCATCCGGCGGACTCCTCCGCGCCCTCCAGCCGGACGGCAATATAGCCCTCCACATGGTCATAGGGAATCTCCAGCGCCGTGGCCAGCTCCCCGTAAAGCAAGCGCTCCGCCTGCTTCATATACCGCTCGTCCACCAGTCCCAGGCGGCGGTTTTTGGACTCCGCCATCCCCCGCTTGTGCCGGATGGCCTTCATCATCTCAATCAGGGCCTGATGCCCCCCGTCCCGGACGGNGGACTGGTACTGCTGGGCCAGGGCNTGGGGCGTACCGCCCCGGCAGGCCGCCNCCGGAATGGCCGGCATCCGGTCAATAAGGGCCTCCGCCTCCTCCCGGCTGATCACCGGGCGCATGGGCACCTTTTCGCTGTCCACCGGGGCGTAAATCACCCCGTCCTGCCACAGGGGCTTGAGGACATAGTACCGCTTGCCCCGGTCTCCGCCGGGCTGGTCCATCCTGGAGACTCCCTCCACCCGGCACACGCCGGTGGAGCCGTATACCACCAGCTCTCCGACTTGAAACATCGCTCCTCCCTTCCGCCGGGTTCCGGCCCGGCAATTTTGATTTTCTTTTCCTTTAGTTTACCACATTTTAGGGAAAACATGTAATAGAAATTTTCAAATTTTTGCATTTTCTCCGTTTTCACCCAAAAAGGATTGACAAATATCCCCAATTTTTTTATGATAAACTTGCCGCCGGGCCCTCCCGGCGCAGCGCACATGAAAAGGAGCGTACCTATGAGCATCGACGTGAAAGCCACTATTGAGGAGCTGGTCTCCAAGCTCCAGAAGGACCCGGCCCTCCTCCAAAGCTTTCAGAAGGACCCTGTGAAGGCGCTGGAGCAGCTCACCGGCATGAATCTGCCCGACGAGCAGCTCCAGCCCCTGGTGACGGGAATCAAGGCCAAGCTGGCCGCCTCCGGCCTGGGGGACAAGCTGGACGGGCTGAAAAAGCTCTTTTGAGCCGCAGGCAGAAAAAACGCTCCGGGAAATTCCCGGAGCGTTTTTCCGCTCTTCTCATTGGGCGACGGCCTCATACAATATCCGGCTGATTTCTCCGCAGACGGCGTAGATGCCGTATTCGTCCCTTCCCCCGTCTGCCCCGGTGGTCAGCACCACCACTCCGTCCCCGGCGTCCGGGTCATAGCTGAGGAGGTTGTATACGCCGTAGGCGCTGCCGGTGTGGTAATAAAGCCGTTCCCGGCCATAGAGGCCGGACCCCAGCCGCATGGGCAGGGCCTGATACGTCCCGCCGGAGATCGCCCGGTCCTCACAGCTCTCCATCAGCTCTACGGAGGGCTCTTCCATAAGCCGCACGCCCTCGAAACAGCCGTCCCCCGCCAGCAGGGCCGCCAGCTTCCCGCAGTCGTAAGCGCTGGCGGTAAAACCCCCGGCAAACTGCCGTCCCGTGGCCCCCGGCGCGCTCCACCGGCGGACCCCCAGCTGGCTCCCCACAGAGCGGCCCAGGGCGCTTCCCCGGTACAGCTGGGTCACCAGCTCCGGCTCCCTCAGCTCTCCGGCGGTGAAAGAGCCGTCCGCTCCCATGGGGCCCAGAAGCCGCTCCTCCAACACGTCGTCTAAGTACCGTCCCGCCGCCAGCTCCAGGGTCTGGCCCAGGACGCCGAAGGCGTGGTTGTTATAGCTCCAATACCGCAGATCCCCCGGCGCACCCCCGCCGTAGCCGGAGGGGCCCTTCAGCTGGGCCTTCACGCCCGCGTAGTCCCAGGCGATGCTCTCGCTGTTCAGCAGGGTGGAGGTGTGGCTCAGCATGGAGCGGATGGTGACGGGCTTCCACGTCTCCACGCCCCAGTACGCGCCGATGTCCGCGTCGTAATCCACGGCCCCCTCCTCCCACAGCAGCGCGGCGGCGAGGCCCACCGCCACCTTGGAGAGGGAGNCGGTGCGCAGCTTGTGGCCGTCCGTCATGGGGACGCTCCCCCGCACCGCCCAGCCGTAGTGATACACGTCGGTGACGGCTCCGTTTTCAATGACCGCCGCCTGGACCCCCACCGCCCCGTGGCGGCGGGCCGCGCCGGCAATGGCCTGGTCCAGTTCCTCGTGCTTCAGCCTGGAAAGGCTCACGGTTCCGCCCTCAGGAAGAGACAATTCCCCCGCCAGCGAGTCCCGGTCCTTTTGGAGCCTCGCCAAAATACAAGCCAATTGCAGCCGGGACACCGGAAGATCCGGGTAGAGCCCGCGGTCCGTCATGCCCTCATAGAGGCCCCGTTCCAAAACCCAGTTGACCGCCTCCTCCGCGTAAGGCGGGACCTGTCCCCCCTCCCAGGAGACGGCCAGGCGGCACTCCATATCCTCCCCGCGCCAGGCGGCGAAGCGGTGGAGCATCACCGCCAGCTGGCTCCGGGTCACCGGAGAAGCGGGAGCGAAAAGGCCCTCCGACACGCCGCCGCTGACCCCCACGCTGTCCGCCCAGGCCACGGCGTCCTGATATTCCTCCGGCACGTCGGCGTACGGACACTCGTCCACCCGCACCAAAATGCCGCTGAGACGGTAGAGGGCCTGGACCGCCCCGGCCCGGCTCACCGGCTCTTCGCCGTCAAAGCGCCCCTTCTCCCCCGGGGGCAGCAGCTCCCGGTAAAGGGCCCACCGGGCGGCGTCCCGTCCCTCTTCCGAAACGCCCGCCGCCTCCACGGCCCGCAAATCTTCCAGGACGGCGGCGGGCTCTTCGATCGCCATTACCTCCAGCCCCTCCCCGGCCGTTTCCTCTTCCGGTTTTTCTTCCAGAGCTTCTCTCCCCGCCGATCGCTCCTGAGCCCACGCCGGGGGCGAGGCCAAGACCGCCCACAAAAGCGCCAGCGCCAAAAGCGCGCCCGCCGCCCAATGTTTTCCCATGGTTTCCCGGCCTCCCGCCTCCGGGCCAAGGCGCCCGGGGATTTTTTCTTCTGATTCGACATTATACCGGGAGTTTCGACGGCTGTCAATCTTCCCCATCCGCGTTTATTCCGGCTGCGGGTTCGGTGCTTATGATGAGCCGCGCCCGGCTGTTACAAAGCCGGAAACCGACATTCGGTGATGGCCTGCACCGGCTTCCCAGAGGGGACTGTTTCCTGCTTACTCCATCAGCATGTACGTGTACACGGCATCCAGATGAAGATATAGATTACTATAGCAATCCAATAAAATAACAGTGCATTGACTTGAGGTGTAGAATGTTATCAGAAGGTGATAGCTATGTTACAC
>NZ_CAJMXG010000090.1:0-11618 GCF_905219725.1 Oscillibacter sp. CU971 | reverse complement strand
GTCTTGGTCTTTTGGGTGTTTGCAGGTGGAATCGTTAGATTAGTATAGCACAGGTTTGGACCGGTGTGTGTTACGGTTTTGTGACATTTGGGAGAGAGGCCCTTGAGAGGCCCCCTCCATCTTGTCTTTTCTGCTCAGGTCTTAACAAACTTGACTAAAAGCTGGGAAGGAGTCAGTTTGGCCAGGAGGCGGTAGAATTTATACAGAAGCTTGGGGGTGTAAATCGTGCGGCCCGCTTTGGCGGCGCGGAGAGCGCCCCCGGCTACTCTTACCTGGTCACAGTAAGGCAGGAATTCAAAGGTGCTGGAGCGGCCCGTGATTCCAGCCAACGGGAGAAACTCCGTCGCCATGGGACCGGGACAGACCGCCGTGACGCTGACCTTGCGGCGGCGCAGCTCCTCGTTCAGGCCTACCGTGAAATGGGAGACGTAGGCCTTGGTGGAGGAATAGACCGTCATCCGGGGGTTGGGGCAGAAGGAGGCAATGGAGGACACATTCAGGATATGGCCCCCCTCGGGCATATAGGGGAGGACCAGGTTGGTCACGGCGGTCAGGGCCCGGACGTTCAGGTCCACCATCCGGGTCTGGGAAGCGGTGTCCATCTCCCCTACCCGGCCCAGACAGCCGCAGCCCGCGCAGTTCACCNGCAGGNACACCTCCGGCTTCTCCTCCGCCAGGCGGTCTTTTAAGGAGACAAAGCTCATGGGGTCGCACAAGTCCAGGGCCAGGCAGGTGGTATGGCGGCCCGGCAAACTGATCGCCAGGCTCTCCAGCCGGTCCTCCCGGCGGGCGATGAGCCAATAACACGCGATGTCGGGAAACACGTCCTCGATTTGGCGGGCCAGCTCCCGGCCCAGGCCGGAGGACGCGCCGGTGATGATGGCGGTTTTCATGGCTTCCTCCTTCTCATGCGCTTTNTTTTGTTCAGCGGGTCTCCGGTTCGGGATAATCCACGCCCTTGGTATCCACGCGTATGGACTGGATGACCACGGGCTTCTTGGGCTTGTCGTCCATCATGCTCCGGGGGACCCGGGAGATGGCGATGGCGTCGTCCACGCCCTCAATGACCTGGCCGAAGGCGGCATANTCACCGTNCAAGTGCCCNGCCGGGGCCACCATGACGAAGAACTGGCTCCCGGCGGAATCCGGGGCCATGGTCCGGGCCATGGAAAGGACGCCTGTAGCGTGCTTCAAGTCGTTCTGGGCAAAGCCGTTGGANGCAAACTCCCCTTTGATTTCATAGGCGGGCCCTCCCATGCCGGTGCCGTCCGGGCAGCCGCCCTGGATCATGAAGCCGGGAATGACCCGGTGGAAGGTTAAGCCGTCGTAAAAGCCCTTGTTGGCCAAGGTGATGAAGTTATTCACCGTGTTGGGGGCCTTTTCGGGATAGAGCTCGGCGGTCATTTTTTTGCCGTCCNCCATGAGGANGGTGGCNATTGGATTGCTCANGCCGGTNNCTTCCTTTCAGTGCTTTTATTATTTCCAAGCTTAAAACTCGGAAATAATCCATTTGATTTAAGCCGTTTTNCTCGCCGCTGTAAACAGCGGCAACCGCAAAACATGGCACATATTACTTCCGGCCTTTCAGTTCGGAAGTAATATATAGTTCCTTTAAAATTTATCGCGCTTTCATGGCCCGGTCGATCTCCCGTTTGGCGTCCCGCTGGGCGGCGGCGGACCGCTTGTCGTAGTTCTTTTTGCCCTTGCACAGGCCCACCTCCACCTTGACCCGGGAGTCCTTGAAGTACACGGACAGGGGGACCAGGGTATAGCCGTCCTGCTTCACCAGGGCGTGGAGCTTNCGTATCTCNCGCTTGTGCATCAGCAGGCGGCGGGGCCGGACGGGGTCCTTGTTGAAGATGTTCCCTTTCTCATAGGGGGAGATGTGCATCCCGTGGACGAAGAGCTCCCCTTCCTTCACGGAGCAGTAGGAGTCCTTCAGGTTCAGCGTCCCGGCCCGGACGGACTTGACCTCTGTGCCCGCCAGCTCGATGCCCGCCTCGTATTTCTCTTCCACTTAGTAATCATGGTGGGCCTTCCGGTTTTGGGCGGCGATTTTCACGCCCTTCTTTTCCATCGCGGTCACCTCCTGGAAATCATGCCCGGTTTTTCCGGTGTTTAGTATACCATGGTTTTCCCGTTCAGGCAAGGGGAGAATCTGGAGAACGGAAGCGGCCCCGGCTTTTTGCCGGGGCCGCATGTCTTGAGAATGGGCGCGTTTTCTTTGCTTACGCCGCGGGGAGAATCAGGACCTGGCCGATCCGGATGGCGGCGGGGTCCTTGACGGTGGAGCGGTTGGCGGCGTAGATGGCGCNCCNCTTCGTTCCNGTGCCGTAGGTTTTCTGGGCAATGCTCCAGAGGCAGTCCCCGGCCTTGACGGTGTATGTCCCCTCGGAAACGGCGGGCGCGGGCTCCGGNTCGGGGGCAGACTCGGGCTCCGGTTCAGGCGCGGGCTCGGGGGCCGGGGCGGGCTCCGGCTCCGGTTCGGGAGCAGGAGCGGGTTCCTCAGCGGGCTCCNCGTCCTCCAGCGGGGGCAGGACGCCCTCGGATCGCAGGGCGGGGCCGTTCAAGGAGGCGATGTTGGGGGTGCGGCCGTCCTCGCTGGTGGGGATGGCAATCTCGCCGGAGCGGACCTTCTCGTAAATCAGATCCTTCTGGGGATCATCCAGGTCCGCGCCCACGATCTTCCAGTTGTTGTCCACCTCGGGCATCAGGGGGCCGTCCAGGGATTCCACGTACTCCGTAATCATATCCCGGACCGCGCCGCCCTCGTACACCACGTCCGCCTCGTTGATGAGGCCCGCGGAAACCAGGCCGNCATAGCGGTAGTTGTTCAGGGCCAGGACCATGGTGTCCGTGTCCTTCATGGGCTGNCCCTTGTAGACCACGTTCTGGATGCGGGACCCGGCGGGCTTGGAGATGTCGATCTCATAGTCCAGCCCCGCGAACATGTCGTAGTTGTACAGCCGGATATTGGGGTTGAAGCTGATGGTCACGTCGCCGGGCTGGTACTGGTTAAAGAAGTTCCCGGCCTTTTCCTCCATGATGGCCTTCATCTGTTTTCCGGTAACTTTCACGCCATAGAGGGTGTTGTCGTATTTGTAGATTTTCACGCTGTCCCGGTGCAGGAAGGGGCCCTCCTGGAGGTTGCTGGTGGAGTCAAACAGCGCCGCCAGGGACACATCGGCTCCCGCCCGCTCCATCTGGACCTTGTTCACCAGGTCGGTTACCGCGTCATCTTCCAGAACCGCGGTGGGAATGCCGGGGAGAACTTCCAGATTCTCAATGAAGGTCTTGCCTACGGTGCCCACTTGCCGGGACGCCAGCTCCAGGCTCTTCGTATGGAGATCCTTGACCTGGGCCAGGAAGTCCGGGTCGGGGGTGGCCTCGGCGCAGTCCAAAAGCGCACCCTCGGCCTTCTCCACGNNCCAGCCGTCGCCGTCGGCCTTCAAGGTCAGGGTGACCTTGCTGACAAATTCGCCGTTGCTGCCGGGCTCCAGGACGGGGATGCCCCCGATGGTCTCATTGACCTTGGCGTGGGCGTGGCCGATGAAGAGGGCGTCCATCCGGCTGCCGTACTTCTCCGCCACTTCCCGCATGCCCGCGACGCCATATTCGCCGTCCAGGCCATAGTGGACGGAGCCGACGATCACGTCGGCCTTGCCTTCCAGCTCGTCCAGGATTTTGCCGATTTCCTCGTCGGGGTTTGTGATCTTCATGTTGTCATAGTGGCCCGGGTCGGATTTCTCCCACTGGGGGATGTGGGGCGCGTCCACGCCGAAAACCGCCACCTTCACGCCGTCCACCTCGAAGATCTTGTAGGCGTCGATCCAGCGGGAGCCGTCGGCCTTGTAGAAGTTGCCGCCCAGGGTCACGCCCTGGAACTCCTCGATTTCCCGGGTGGTATACTTGAAGTCGAAGTTGAACTCGTGGTTGCCCAGGGTCCAGGCGTCGTACTTCAAGTAGTTCATAGCCGCAATCATGGGATGGGGCTCCTCGTCCAGGAAGGCCTGGATGTAGTTGGCCTGGGTGGTGTCGCCGGTGTCCAGCAGGAGCAGGTCCGGGTCCGCCTCCCGCTCCGCCTTGATGATGGCGGCGGCATGGGCCATGCTGGTTTTGTTTTCCTTGTTCGAGGCATAGTCAAAGGGATTGACCATGCCGTGCAGGTCGCTGGTTTGGAGAATGGTGACGGTTTTCCCGCCCTCCTCCGCCGCCAGGGCGGGGACGGACAGCCCCGCCAGCATGGCCAGGACCAGCGCCAGCGCCAGGAACTGCTTGCGCGCGGTGTTTCGCATAAAAATGACCTCCCGTTCTTTCTTTTCCTCTTTGTGGAAACTATGTGTTTTTATTATACGACGCCTCCTTCCAAAAANCNATCGTTTNTGTGGNAATNAGCCATTGACTTTATCCCTTTAAAGCTGTATAGTACAAAAGCGTCAAAGGAATACTTTGCGATGGAAGGCGGTCCCGCCTGCGGACGGGCCGCTTTTTATCATGAACCCGGCAAAACCGCGCACACTATAAGAACATAAGGAGATTGGAAACCATGAAGAAGAAACTGCTTGCGCTCGTTCTGACTCTGGCCATGGCCCTGAGCCTGGCCGCCTGCGGCGGCTCNAGCGAGTCCTACAAAATCGGTATCTGCCAGCTGGCCCCCCACCCGGCGCTGGACGCCGCCACTCAGGGCTTTACCGAAGCGCTGAACAAGCTGCTTCCCGGCCAGGTGGAAATCGATTCCCAAAACGCCGCGGGAGATACCCCCACCTGCGCTACCATCATCAACGGCTTTGTCTCCGGCGGCGTGGACCTGATTATGGCCAACGCCACTGCTCCCCTCCAGGCCGCCGCCTCCGCCACTGCCGACATTCCGGTGCTGGGCACCTCCATCACCGAGTACGGCGTGGCCCTGGGCATCGAGAACTTCTCCGGCACCGTGGGCAGCAACGTCTCCGGCACCTCCGACCTGGCGCCCCTAGACCAGCAGGCCCAGATGATCCATGAATGGTATCCCGACGCCAAGACCGTTGGACTGATTTACTGCTCCGCCGAGCCCAACAGCCAGTATCAGGTGGACAACGTCCAGAACTATCTGGAGGACATGGGCTACGCCTGCACCCAGTATCCGTTCTCCGACACCAACGACATGGCCTCTGTGGTCCAGAGCGCCGTGGACGCCTCCGATGTCCTGTATGTCCCCACGGACAACACGGCGGCCAACAACACGGGAATCATTGACAACATCTGCCGGGGCGTGAAGCCCGTCTTCGCCGGAGAGGAAGGCATCTGCGGCGGCTGCGGTGTGGCCACCCTTTCCATCAGCTACTATGACATCGGCTATAAGACCGGCGAAATGGCCGCGGACATCCTGACGGGCAAGGCCAAGGTATCCGAAATGGCCATCGAATACGCGCCCCAGTTCGTCAAGAAGTACAACCCCGCCACCTGCGAGGCCCTGGGCCTCACCGCCCCCGAGGGCTACGAGGCCATTGTCACCGAGTAAAGCGTTCTCACAGGGGAGGGCGGGAAGCCCTCCCCTGCTTCCTTCCATTTGGGATGCGGAAAGAAACGCCCTAATTTCAAGAGAGGTCGTGAAATCAGATCATGCTGAGTTTCCTCAACGCCTTACCGGGGGCCATGTCCCAGGGTCTCATCTGGGGCATCATGGCCATCGGCGTATACATCACCTATAAGATTCTGGACATCGCGGACCTGACTGTGGACGGCTCCTTCTGCACCGGCGGCGCGGTGTTCGTCATGCTGTTCTCCGGTGGAGCCAACGTCTGGGCGGCGATGCTGGCGGCCCTGCTGGCGGGCATGCTGGCGGGCCTGGTTACCGGATTGCTGAATACCCAGTGCGGCATCCCCGCTATTCTGGCGGGCATCCTGACCCAGCTGGGGCTGTACTCCGTCAACATGGCCATCATGGACTTCAAGGCCTCCGTGGCCATCAACGTCACCCAGGCGGACACCCTGGAAAAGCTNCTGGTCTCCCTGNGCTTNNTCCAGGGGGCCATCCGGGNGGACTTTCCCCTCTGGCGGCACCCCATTTTGGTGGTGGGTTTATTCACCGTGGGTCTCATTGCCCTGCTGTACGGCTTCTTCGGCACAGAGCTGGGCAGCGCCCTCCGGGCCACNGGCTCCAACGGCAGTATGGCCCGTGCCCAGGGCATCGACACCGACTTCTGCAAGGTACTGGGCCTGATGATCTCCAACGGCCTGGTAGCCCTCTCCGGGGCGCTTCTGTGCCAGTACAACGGGGCCAACGAAATCAACGTGGGCCGGGGCGCCATCGTCATCGGCCTGGCGGCGGTCATCATCGGCCAGGTGCTGTTCAGCAAGCTGTTCCACAACTTCGCGCTGAAGCTGCTGGCGGTGGCTATTGGGGCCATCCTGTACTACATCGTCATCCAGGCGGTGNTGGCCNTGGGCNTGAACCCCAACTATCTAAAGCTCCTCTCCGCCCTGGTGNNGNCGGTGTTCCTCTCNCTGCCCTACTGGAAGGGCAAGTATTTCCACGCCAAGNTCAAGNCGGGAGGCGCCAGCCATGCTTGAAGTAAAAGAAATCTGGAAGGTTTTCAACGCCGGGACGGTCAATGAGAAACAGGCCCTCCGGGGCGTGAGCCTGGCGCTGAACGACGGGGACTTCTGCACCGTCATCGGCGGCAACGGGGCGGGCAAATCCACCCTTCTGAACGCCGTGGCGGGGACCTGGGCCGTGGACGGCGGGTCCATCTCCATCGGCGGCGTGGACGTAACCCACCTGCCGGACCACAAGCGGGCCCCCTATATCGGTCGGGTCTTTCAGGATCCCATGCTGGGCACCGCGCCCACCATGCAGATTCTNGAGNNCCTGNCCCTGGCGGCCCGCCGGGGCCAGAGGCGNGGCCTCCGCTGGGGCGTGACCAAGGCGGAGAAGGAGCAGTACCAGGAGATGCTGAAAAATTTGGACCTGGGGCTGGAGGACCGGCTGACCAGCAAGGTGGGCCTCCTCTCCGGCGGACAGCGCCAGGCGCTGACGCTGCTGATGGCCTCCTTGAAAAAGCCCAAGCTGCTGCTGCTGGACGAGCACACCGCCGCCCTGGACCCCAAGACGGCGGCCAAGGTGCTGGAGCTGTCGGACCGCATCGTGGCGGAAAGCNATCTCACTACCANGATGGTCACCCACAATANNAAAGACGCNATCCAGCANGGGAACNGGCTNATCATGATGTACGACGGAAAAATCGTCATCGACGTCTCCGGGGAGGAGAAAAAGAAGCTGACGGTGCCCCAGCTGCTGGAGCTGTTCAGCAAGGTCAGCGGCTCCGACGAGGCGGACGACAAGCTGCTGCTGTCGTAACCATGGATTTGAGGCGGAGCGGAAACGCTCCGCCTCTTGCATATTGGAACGGCATGCTTTAAAATACAGGAAACGCTTAAAAAGGAGTCGATCCCATGAAATTGATCACCTGCCTATGCAAGGGCGAGGAGCGCGTGGGCGCGCTGACGGAGGAGGGCGTGGTCTTCCTCCCTTACCCGGATATGAACACCCTGATCGAGACCCTTCCTCCGGCGGCTTTTGCCGTCACCTCCACCGCCAAGCCGGTTCCCCTGGAGGACGTAACCCTCCTGGCCCCCATCCCCCGGCCCCGGCAGGACGTGATCTGCCTGGGGATGAACTACCGGGACCACGAGAAGGAAGCCGCCAAGTACGACGCCGAGGCCTTTAAAAAGGAAANGCCCGCGGCGGTCTATTTCTCCAAGCGGGTCTCCCGGGCCGGGGACCCGGATGGGGATATCCCCCGGTATGAGGGCTTGGTGGAGCGGCTGGACTATGAGGCGGAGCTGGCGGTGATCATCGGAAAGACCGCCAGAAACGTCAAAGCGGAAAACGCCGGGGACTACGTTTTCGGCTACACGGTCCTAAACGACGTGTCCGCCCGGGATCTCCAGACGGGACACAAGCAGTGGTACTTCGGCAAGGGCCTGGACGACTTCACCCCCATGGGGCCCTGCATCCTCACCGCGGACGAAACGGCCTTCCCCCCGGCCCTGGACATCTCCTGCGCCGTCAACGGGGAAGAGCGCCAGCGCTCCAACACCGCCCTGCTGATTCACGGCATTCCGGAAATCATCGAGGAGCTCTCCGCCGGAATGACCCTGCTGCCGGGGACCATCATCGCCACCGGCACTCCCGCCGGGGTGGGCATGGGCTTCGACCCGCCGAAGTTCCTGAGCGCCGGAGACATCGTGGCGTGTACCATCCAGAGTATTGGGACCCTGCGGAGCACGGTTCGCTGACGGCACAAAAATCTCTAAGGCCGGACGGTTTGCGCCGTCCGGCCTCAATTTCTGCCTGGGCTTCCAGAAGCTGTTCCTTGCCCCAGAGGGGGAANCTGCTGTAAAATAGGGCGTAGAATTTGTTGAAAGCTATTTTATAACGCTTTTTTATTATCTTATTGAGGAGTTTGGAACGATGCGGAAAACACGCCGTTTTGCCCTGTCAATCCTGGTATTCGCCCTGCTGCTGTCCCTGATCGGCAGCGGCAGGGCCTCCGCCGCCGGAGGCGGCGGTGCCGGGGAGGTGGTGGGCTATTACGCCTCCTGGGCCGCCGCGCAGGGCCACACGCCGGACAAGCTCCCGGCGGAACAGTTTACCCAGATTAATTACGCCTTTGCCAAACTCGAAGACGGCAGAGCCGTCCTGGGCGACCCGGTCCGGGATGGAAAGACCCTCCGGGAGCTGACTGGCCTGCGGAAGCGGAACCCGGATTTGAAAATCGTGCTCTCCCTCGGCGGCTGGGACGATTCCGCCGGGTTTTCCGACGCGGCGNCCTCCGCGGAAGGCCGGNGGATGTTTGCCCGGTCCTGTGTGGACTTGCTTCTGGCACACGGCCTGGACGGCGTGGATCTGGACTGGGAGTACCCCGTTTCCGGCGGGGCCCCCGGCGTGGTCCACCGGCCCCAGGNTNAGCAGAANTTCACCCTGCTGCTNCGAGAGCTCCGGGAAGCCCTGGACCGGCAGGGGCGGCGGGACGGGAAGCGCTATGTCCTGACCATCGCCGGGGCGGTGAGCGGCGGCTATCTGAACAGCATCGAGCCCCAGGAGGTGGCGGAAACCGTGGACCATATTTTTCTCATGGCTTATGACCTCCACGGGCCCTGGGACTCCTCGNCGGACTTCAACGCGCCGCTCTACACGCCCTCGGACGGCCCGCCCCGCTACCGCGCCAGCGTAGACGACGGCATTTCCGCCTGGCTGGCCCGCGGCGTCCCGGCGGAGAAACTGGTGCTGGGAATGCCGCTGTACGGGTACATATACCAAGGCGTTTCCAGCAGGAACAGCGGGCTGTACCAATCCTTTCAAAGCGCTAAATCCGTCTCTTGGGACAAGGTGAAGGGCGAGTATCGAAACCGCTCCGCCTACCGGCAGTTCCGCCATGAGGAGGCGAAGGTCCCCTACCTCTACGGAAGCCGCTCCTTCCTCTCTTACGACGATCCGGACTCCATCGCCGCCNAGGCGGAGCTGGCCCGGCAGCGGGGCCTGGGAGGCGTGGGTTTTTGGGAGCTGTCCCAGGATATGGCGGGGGACCTCATCCAAAGCGCCTGGAACGCCTGGAACGGCGGGCGCTTCCAGGACGTGCCCCAGGACGCGTGGTACGCCGGGGCGGTGGAACGGGCCTGTGCCGCCGGGCTGATGAACGGCACCAGCCCTACCGCCTTCTCCCCAGGCGAAACCGTGACGCGGGGACAAATCACCGCCATTCTCCACCGCCNGGCGGGGAAGCCGGAGGTCCGGGGCTCCTCTTTCTCCGACGTGCCCGACTCCGCCTACTACAGCGGCGCCGTGGCCTGGGCCGCCCGGCGGGGCGTGGTGGAGGGCTTCTATGACGGAACCTTCCGCCCGGACCTGCCGGTAAGCCGCCAGCAGCTGGCCTCTATCCTCTGGCGCTATGCCAAGCTGGAACGGGCCGACCGGGGAAGCCGGGCTTCCCTCCGGGGCTTCCCGGACGCCGGAGACGTGGCGGACTACGCCGGGGAGGCCATGAGCTGGGCCCTGGCGGAGGGGATTTTGCAGGGGACCAAGGAGGGACGCCTCCAGCCGCAGGGCCGGGCCGCCCGGGGGCAGACCGCCGTGCTGTTGGAGCGGTTCCAAACTCTGCTGGAGCGCACATAGCTTAAGAGGCAAGGGCTTTTTCCCTTGCCTCTTTTTGCCGAAGCTGGTATACTGTCCCCATCAGCAGAAAGGATGATGGACATGAAACGCTGGCTTGGCGGCCTGCTGGCCGCTTTTACCCTGTTCTCCCTCACCGCCTGCGGCGGCGTGGTGGACCTGACGGATGTTCCCGAAGACGGGGCCCGGTTTGAAGACGCAATGGCAGATCTTCCCGTCGCGGAAGATCCGGAAGACCCGGAAGACAGCTCCGGCCAAGAGGACCCGCCGCCNGAGGNCCAGTCTNCNGGCCAGGAGGACCCGGACGCGTCCAAGGAGCCGGATCGGCCCGGCAACGCTTCTTCAGAGGACCAGTCCGCCGGGCTGGACGCCCTGCCGGAGAACGGGAGCTACACCACCAAGGAGGACGTGGCCCTCTATATCCACACCTACGGCCGTCTGCCGGATAACTTCATCACCAAGAAGGAGGCCCAGGACCTGGGCTGGCCCGGCGGGAATTTAGAGCCTTACGCCCCGGGCATGTGCATCGGCGGCAGCCGCTTCGGAAACTACGAGGGCCTCCTGCCCGAGGCCAAGGGCCGGACCTACACAGAATGCGACATCGACACCCTGGGGGCCAAAAGCCGGGGGGCCAGGCGGATCGTCTTCTCCNACGACGGCCTTGTCTACTACACCGGGGACAACTATNAGTCCTTCGAGCTNTTNTANNGAGACGAGGGCGATGGCTGAAATCGTGCTGGACGGGCTGGAGCTCCGGTCCCTGGAGGAGGTCCATGACCGCTTTGCCCAGGCCNTGGCGCTGCCGGAGTGGTACGGGCGGAACCTGGACGCCCTATTCGACTGCCTGACGGACCTGAAAGCGCCTGTGACGGTCCGCCTCCTTCATCAGGAGGTTCTGGAGGGCCGGCTGGGCCGCCGGGGACGGGCGCTGGTCCGCCTCCTCCGCCGGGCGGCGGCGGAAAATCCCCAGGTGACGCTGCTGGNGNAATGAGCGGNGGAAAATTGNCCCTNTTCAGAAGCTCCTTCCTGTGCTATACTATGGGAATCAAATTGACTCCTGAAAGGACCCGTTTGTTATGGATAAACATTACGCGCTTCCCTTGACGGCGGCGCTGGGCGGGGCCGCCGCCTGTGTGCTGCGGCTGCTGCAAAACCACACCGGCTTCGAAGCGGACACCGGCCTCCCCATCCCCGGCAACCTCGCCGCCCTGGCCCTGGCGGTCCTTCTGATCGGATTGGCCCTTGCCCTGGCCCTGACGGCCCGGCTCCTCCCGGCGGAGGAGGAACCCGGCCCCGTCCTGCCCAGGGATTTCTCCACGGAAAATACCGGCCTCCTGACCATCCCCATGTGCGGCGTGTTCCTCCTGGTCCTCAGCGGCCTGAGCGACCTGACGGAGAGCCTGGTGGTCCTGCCGGAGGGATTGGTCTCCTCCCGGCACGCCATCTACGGCATCCTCCGGGCGGG